>JAUXRT010000167.1 GCA_030681635.1 Reyranella sp. | reverse complement strand
GCCGATCGGGGCCACGGTCGCTGACCTGGAACCGGCCCTTGCGGCGCTGCAGGCACGCCGGGCCGACACCGTCATCGTGCAGCCCAGCCTGCCGCTCGCCGCCATCGCCGCACGGCTGCGCGCGATGCGGCTGCCGTCGGTCTCGCAGGGCCGTTTCTATATCGACTCCGGCGGCCTGATGTCGATCGGGGCGAACACCGCCGAGGTCTACCGGCTGCTGGCCTTCTGCCTGACGCAGGCGCTGAAGGGAACGCCGCCGCGCGATATCCCGGTGATGCAGCCGACGCAGTTCGACCTGTTCCTGAATCTCGCCACGGCCAAGGTGCTGGGTCTCTCCCTACCGCCCGCCCTGGTGCAGCGCGCCGACGAGGTGATCGAGTGAAGGCGCCGGCCTTCCTGCGGCGCGGCGGCCTGTTCGCCAAATACTTCCTGTCGCTGGTCGGCATCGTCACCCTCGTGCTGCTGATCAACGGCGCGTTCGACATGTGGTTCGCCTACGGCACCGCGCGCCAGGCGCTGGGCCGGTTGCAGCAGGAGCAAGCCAACGGCGCCGCCGACAAGGTCGGCCAGTTCATCACCGAGATCGAACGCCAGATCGGCTGGACCACGCATCCGCAATGGGCCGCCGCGCCGGTCGACCAGCGGCGCTTCGACTTCATCCGTCTGCAACGCCAGGTGCCGGCCATCACCGAGCTGACGCAGATCGACGGCCAGGGCCGCGAGCAGCTCAAGGTATCGCGTCTCGCCATGGACGCGGTCGGCACCAACACCGACCTGTCCAAGGACCCGCGCTTCACCGAGGTCCAGGACAAGCGCGTCTGGTACAGCCCGGTCTACCTGCGCAAGGAGTCCGAGCCCTACATGACGATCTCGCTGGCGCGCACCGGCCGGCGGGCCGGCGCCACGGCGGCCGAGGTCAACCTGAAACTGATCTGGGACGTCGTCAGCGCCATCAAGGCGGGTGACAAGGGCTATGCCTACGTCGTCGACCGCGACGGCAGGCTGATCGCCCATCCCGACATCAGCCTGGTGCTGCGCAACACCAACATGAGCAAACTCGAGCAGGTGCACACCGCCCTCGACGATCTGCGCGACGGCAAGCCGCTCACCGGCGCCAGCGCCCGCTTCGGTAAAGCGCTCGACGGCACGCCGGTGCTCTCCTCGGTGGCCGCGATCCCGGCGCTGGGCTGGCTGGTCTTCGTCGAGCAGCCGACGTCCGAGGCGCTGCAGCCGCTCTTCACGTCGCTGTGGCAGACGCTGGCGCTGCTGGTGCTGGGCCTTGCCACGGCGGCGCTGGGCGCCTGGTTCCTCTCGCGCCGCATGGCGTCGCCCATCCGGATCCTGTCGACGGGCGCGGAACGGCTGGGCAGTGGTGACTTCGACCATCGTATCGAGATCAAGACCGGCGATGAGGTCGAGGCGCTGGCGACGAACTTCAACCGCATGGCCGGCCAGCTCCAGGAATCGCATGCGACGCTGGAACAACGCGTGGTCGACCGGACGCGCGAGTTGACGGAGACGCTGGAGCAGCAGACCGCGACGGCCGAGATCCTGCAGGTCATCTCCCGGTCGCCGACGGACACGCAGCCGGTGTTCGACGCCATTGCCGAAAGCGCCATGCGGCTGCTCGACGGATGGAGCGTCTTGGTCTGGCGATACGACGGCGAGCGGATGCGCGTCATCGCCGGCCATGGCGGCCTGCCCGGATCGGACGTGGCCTCCGTGCACGCGGCACTGGGTGAGCAGCGGCCCGAGGATCTCGCCTATCCGGGCGAAGCCATTCTCAAGCGCACGATCCTGCAAATCGCCGATGTGGAGGCCGACGGCGTGGAGCCACGCGTGCGCGAGGTGGCCCATGCGCGTGGTTGGCGTGCCAACATAGCAGTGCCGATGCTGCGCGACGACGCGTCGGTCGGCCTGATCACAGTGAGTCGCAAGAATCCCGGCGCCTTCGACGAGCGCGAGATCCGGCTGTTGCAGACGTTCGCCGACCAGGCCGTCATCGCCATCGAGAACGTGCGACTGTTCACCGAGATCCAGGACAAGAGCCGCCAGCTCGAGATCGCGAGCCAGCACAAGTCACAGTTCCTGGCCAACATGAGCCATGAGCTGCGCACGCCCTTGAACGCCATCATCGGCTACACCGAGATGATGGCCGACGGGCTCTACGGCGAAGTGGGCGAGAAGGCGGCCGGCGTGCTCGAGCGAGTGCAGAACAACGGCCGCCACCTGCTCGGCCTCATCAACGACGTGCTCGACCTATCCAAGATCGAGGCCGGCCAGCTCACGCTCACCGTCGAGCCCTACAGCGTCGCCGACATGGTGGCCACCGTGCTGTCGGCCACCGAGTCGCTGGCCCGCACCAAGGGCATCGCCCTGGGCTCGGCCGTGGCGCCGGGCCTGCCGACCGGCACCGGCGATGCGCGGCGGCTCACCCAGGTGCTGCTCAACCTCGTGGGCAACGCCATCAAGTTCACCGACCAGGGCTCGGTCGAGGTC
>JAUXRT010000165.1 GCA_030681635.1 Reyranella sp. | reverse complement strand
GTCAACGACGGCCTGCCGGAGACACTGGAGGAGGTCGTCTCCTACTATCGTGGCCGCTACTACAAGCTGAAGGTGGGCGGCGACATCAAGGCCGACCTCGACCGGCTGTCGCGCATCGCCGCGGTGCTTGATGCCGGGGCCGGCGACTATCGCGTCACTTTCGACGGCAACGAGCAGTACGATGATGTCGACGGCATTCTCGAATTGTGGCGCAAGGTCGAGGAGACTCCGGCGCTGGCGCGCATGGTCCAGGCGACCTTGTTCATCGAGCAGCCGATCAAACGCGCCGAGGCCCTTAGCCGGCCCGTGACCGAGCTGGCCGAATATCGTCCCGTGATCATCGACGAGTCGGATGGCGAGCTGTCGTCCTTCCCGACGGCGCTGACGCTGGGCTATTCCGGCGTTTCCAGCAAGAATTGCAAAGGATTGTACAAATCGATCCTGAATGCCGCGCGGGTCGAGCGGCTGAACGCCGAGGTCGGCAGCACGCGCTACTTCATGTCGGCTGAGGACCTGACGACCGGTCCCGGTACAAGCGTCCAGCAGGACCTTGCCCTGGTCTCCCTGCTCGGCCTCACGCATGTCGAGCGCAACGCGCATCACTTCATCGACGGCATGTCGGGCATGCCCGAGGGCGAACAGAAGGCGTTCGTGGCGGCTCATCCCGCCCTCTATGAGAAGCTGCCGGACAAGCCGGCGCGCCTGAAGGCAAAGGGCGGCAAGCTGGCGCTGGCCTCGCTCGGCTGTCCGGGCTTTGCCGTGGGCGTCGACCTCGACTTCAAGTCGATGCGGCCCATGCCGGCGGCTCCCAAGGAAAGATTGAAGGCATCGACATGAGCAAGCTGCCCGATCGCTTCGACACCGTCGAAGCCATGGAAGATTTCATGACCGCGCCCTCCGAGGCGCTGATCGCCGATCTCGCCAGGACACAAGGCGACATCATGGTGATGGGCGTCGGCGGCAAGATGGGTCCGACGCTTGCTCGCATGGCCAAGCGGGCGGCCCCGGACAAGAAGGTGATCGGTGTTGCCCGGTTCAGCGAGAAGGGCGTGCGCGAGCAACTGACCAAGGCGGGGGTCGAGACCATCCCGGCTGACCTGCTGGATCGAGCCGCGCTCGAAAAGCTGCCCAAGGCGGCCAATGTGGTGTTCATGGCCGGCCGCAAGTTCGGCGCCGCTGGCAACGTGCCGCTCACCTGGGCGATGAACGTGCAGGTTCCGGCGATGGTCGCCGAAATCTTCAAGGCCTCGCGCATCGTGGCCTTTTCGACGGGCTGCGTTTACCCGTTCGTACCTGTCGAGAGCGGTGGCGCGACCGAGGACGTGCCGCCGATCCCGCCGCCCGGCGACTATGCCACCTCGTGCGTGGGCCGTGAGCGCATGTTCGAGTATTTCTCCGCCGAGCACGGCACGCCGGGCCGCCTGTTCCGGCTGAACTACGCCATCGACATGCGCTACGGCGTCCTGCACGACATCGGCCGCAAGGTCCGTGACGGCGAAACCATCGATCTCGCGATGGGCCACGCCAACGTGATCTGGCAGGGCGATGCCAATTCCGTGGCGCTGCGCTGCCTCGCGCACGCGACGACTCCAACGACTCCGATCAACGTCACCGGCCCGGAGACTTTCGAAGTGGCCAAGGTCGCCGCCGAATTCGGCAAACTGCTAGGCAAGGTGCCCAAGTTCACGGGAAAGCCGGCACCAACCGGCTGGATCAACAATGCGGCGCGCATGGTCAAGGAATTCGGGCCGCCCAGTGTGCCGCTGCAGAAGATGATCGAATGGAACGCCGACTGGCTGGCGCGCGACATGGCCACGATCAATAAGCCTACGCATTACGAGGTTCGCGATGGCACCTACTGAGGTGCTCGCGGTCTCGGCGATCGATCCCGAACAGGCCGAAGCGGTGTGGCCGCTCTCGATCGAGGCCGGCTGGAACCAGAACGTCGCCGACTGGCGTTTCATGCTCGCGGCCGGGCGGGGCTTCGGTTGCCGTGGCGCCGACGGCAAATGGCAGGCGAGCTCCCTCGTGCTGCCGCTGGGCCAGAAGCTCGCCTGGATCAGCATGGTGCTGGTGACCAAGGAGCGCCGCCGCTTTGGGCTGGGTTCCAGTTTGTTGAAGCGATGCATCGCCGAAGTACGCGACGCCGATGCCGTCGCCGGCCTCGATGCGACGGAGGCGGGGCGGCCGATCTACCTGAAGCTGGGTTTCCACGATCTCTATGCGATTTCGCGCTGGCATCTCGATCGGGTGACGGACGGCGCGGTCGCTGCCCCGGCGGGAATTGTGGTCCGGCCCTTCGTCCTGGCGGATCTGCCGAAGCTTGCGACCTACGACCGGCCGTTGAGCGGCATGGAGCGGCCGACGATCCTGGCCCATCTCGCCGTGCGCCAGCCGGGCCTCGCCTTTGTGGCGGAAATGGCGTCAGGGCGGTTGGCGGGCTTTGCGCTGGGCCGCGAAGGCCGGTTCGCGACTTCGCTGGGACCGGTGGTGGCCGACAGCGAGGCCATTGCGCTCGCCTTGATCGCACGGGTGACGGCATCGGCGCCGGGCCCCTTCATCCTGGATGTGCCAGAGGCACATCGCGGGATCAGGGCGTGGCTGGAAAGCCAAGGTGCGGTCTCGCCGCGCGGTTACGTGAGGATGACCCTGGGTGAGGCCAAGCGGCTGGACGACCCCAGCCATGTCTTCGCGCTCGCCGGGCCGGAACTGGGTTAGGATGACAAGCATGACCATGGACAAGGCATTGCATTGGCGCGACCTGCCCGCGCCGGTTCTGTCGCTGTTGCGCGACGGCGCGGTGATCCCCGCGCATCCGCTGGCGCTGGGGCCCGACCGGAAATTCGACAAGCAGTCCCAGCGGGCGATCGGCCGTTACTATGTCGACGCCGGCTCCGGCGGACTTGCCGTTGGCGTCCACTCCACCCAGTTCGCCATCCGCGAGGTCGGGCTCTACCGGCCGGTGCTGGAACTTGCGATCGAGACGGCGCGCGAATGGACCGATCGGCCGCTGGTGATGATCGCGGGCGCGGTCGGCAAGACGGCGCAGGCGGTCGAGGAAGCGCGCACGGCGCGGGCGCTCGGCTACCACGCGGTGCTGCTGTCGCTCGCCGCCCTGAAGGGGGCGAGCGAAGACGAGCTGATCGAGCATTGCACGGCAGTCTCGCGCGAGATGCCGCTGATCGGCTTCTATCTGCAGACGGCGGTGGGCGGGATCCCGCTGTCCCGGGCGTTCTGGGCGCGCTTCGCCGCGATCGACAATGTCGTGGCGATCAAGGTGGCGCCGTTCAACCGCTACCGCACGCTCGACGTCGCTTTCGGGATCGCCCAGGCCCATGCCGAGGAGTGCGTCACGCTCTACACCGGCAACGACGACCATATCGTGGCCGACCTCGTGACCCCCCTGGTCGTGCGCACCGGCAACCGCGAGATCACCTTGCGTTTCCGGGGCGGCCTGCTCGGGCACTGGAGCGTGTGGACGCGGGGGGCGGTGAAACTCCTGGAGCAGCTAAAACTCTCGGTGTCGGCAGGCGCCGTTCCGCCCGAGGTTCTGGCGCTCGACTCGTTCGTGACGGATTGCAACAGCGTGGTCTTCGACGTCGATCACGACTTCGCCGGCTGCATTCCGGGCTGCCATGAGATCCTGAGGCGGCAGGGGCTGATGAATTCGATCGAATGCCTCGATCCGCATGAAAAGATGAGCCCGGGCCAGAGCGAGGGCATCGACCGGCTCTATGCGACCTATCCCGAATTGCATGACGACGCCTTCGTCGCGGCCAACCTCGAACGTTGGCGGGCCTAGCCGGTGGATGATCTCTTCGCGACCCACGATGCCCTGGCCGTGGGTGAACTGGTCAAGGCGCGCAAGATCGGCGTGCGTGAACTGGTGGACGGCTCGATCGCGCATCTGCGCAAGCTCAACCGGTCGCTGAACGCCATCACGGATTTCTACGACGGTGCCTTGCTCGACAAGTCCGTGGCGGCGGCCGGCAAGGGGCCGTTCCAGGGTGTGCCCTTCGTCGTGAAGCAGCTCATGGCCGACTGCGCCGGCACGCCCACGACATTGGGATCGAAATTCTTCGCCAAGCAGCCGGTCGCCGCCGCCGACAGCGCCGCGGTGGCCCGTATGCGGCGCGCCGGGCTGGTGATCGTGGGCCGCAGCAACACCAGCGAGTTCGGCCTCGCGCCCACGACGGAGCCTGCCTTCGGCGGCGCAACGGTGAACCCATGGCGCAAGGATCTCTCGCCCGGCGGGTCGTCGGGTGGTTCGGCGGCGGTCGTTGCCGCGCGCGGCCTGCCGATGGCACACGCCACCGACGGCGGCGGCTCCATTCGCATTCCGGCAGCGTTGTGCGGCCTGTTCGGGCTAAAACCGTCGCGCGGCCGGGTGAGCCTGGCGCCGATTGGCGAGACCCTGGCGGGGGCAGGGGCGCAGCATTGCGTGTCGATCTCGGTACGAGACAGCGCTGCGCTGCTCGATGCGCTGGCGGGCGGCGAGCCGGGCGATCCCTACCGGGCGCCATCGGCCGACGGCACGTTTCTCGACGCCACGCGGCGCCCGCCGGGCAGGCTGCGGGTGGCGTTCATGCACAAGCCGGTGGGCGGTGCGCCACTCGATCCGGTGCTGGTCGATGCGGTCGAGCAGACGGCGAAGCTGCTGGCCAGCCTCGGCCACCATGTCGAGGAGGCGGCACCCGACTATGACGCCGCTGCCCTGGGGGCGGCATTCGGGATAGTGATGTCCGCCAACACTTTTACGAACATCCAGATCCGCGCGGGCGGCCGCGTGCCGGGACCGGACGACCTCGAGCCGGTGACGCGGCTTTACGCCGAGCGCGGGCGCGGCTTTTCCGCCAACGACTATATTCGGGCCGTCCAGACGTTCCATCGTACCGGCCGGGCGCTCGGCGCCTTTCTCACCGGTTATGATGTCCTGCTCTCACCGACGATTGCGCGGACGAGCCTGCCGCTGGGGGCGGTCCGGATGGATGGATCTCTCGAGCAATACGAAGAAGCGCTCGCGCCCATGATCCCCTTCACGGCGGTGTGCAATGCCACTGGCGTGCCCGCCATGTCGGTGCCTCTGGCATGGACCGCCGACGGCCTTCCCATCGGCCTGCATTTCATCGGGCGCTTTGGTGCCGAGGAAATGCTATTCTCCCTGGCGGCACAGCTTGAGCGGGCCCAGCCTTGGCGCGAGCGGCGGCCGCCCTTGTAGGCCTTCCGGGGGGAGAGGTTATGCGCACAGCCATCGCGGGTTTCATCGCCGGTTCTGTCAGCGTGCTGATTTTCCATCAGTTCGGTTTCTTCATCGCCAACGAGCTCGGTCTGCTCAAGGTGCAGCTCTACAGCATGCGGCCACTGCCGCCGCTCGGCGTGCCGGCAATCATCTCGTCGGCCTTCTGGGGCGGCCTGTGGGGAATCGCCGGTGCCTTCCTCATGCGGCGCCTGCCGGCGGCCTTGGACGGCCCGCTGGGCTGGGTCCTGTTTGCAGGGATCATCGTCACGCTCGTCAACTGGTTCATCGTGCTGCCGATCAAAGGCGCACCGGTCGGCGGTGGCTTCCGCATGCCCGGCGTCGTGATCGTGCCGCTGGTCTATGCCTTCTGGGGCTTCGGCATGTGGCTCATCTTCGGGCTGGTGCGGCGTGCGCTGGGCGGCGCCAAATGGAACGATTAGGGGCCTTTCATGCTGATCGCCGACGCCCAGGTTCACATCTGGGGCGCCAATACACCGGAGCGGCCATGGCCGGCCCGCGCCGAGCCGCACCGTGCACCACTCGGCAAGGACGAGCTGCTGGCCGAGATGGACAAGGCCGGTGTCGACCGCGCGATCCTGGTCCCGCCGTCGTGGGAGGGTGATCGTAACGATCTCGCCCTGGAGGCCGCAGCGGCGCACCCAGGCCGCTTCGCCATCATGGGCCGCTTCGATCCCGATGCGACCGGCGCCCGCGATCTGGTCGCAGGTTGGAGGAAGCAGAAAGGCATGCTCGGCATGCGCTTCACTTTCCACACCGATATCCTGCGCCAGCCACTGCTCGACGGCCGCTTCGACTGGGTCTGGGGTGAGATGGAAAAGGCCGGCATTCCGGCGATGGTTCTGTTCCACCACGAGTATATGCCTCTCGCCGACAAGGTCGCGGAACGCTATCCCGGCGTACGCCTGGTGCTCGACCATCTCGGCCTGAAGAGCGGCAAGGGCGTTACCGAGGCGGCGAACTTCGCCACCCTCGACAAGGTGCTGGCGCTGGCCAAGCGGCCGAACGTGGCCGCCAAGGTCTCGGCGATGCCGTGCTACGCCGACGACAAGACCTATCCCTTCAGGTCCGTGCATCCGCACATCCGCCGCGTCTTCGATGCCTTCGGACCCAAGCGCACCTTCTGGGGGACGGACCTGTCGCGGCTACCCGGCAGCTATCGCCAGGGCGTGACCATGTTCACCGAGGAAATGCCCTGGCTGAAGGGCGCCGACCTCGAGGGCGTGATGGGACGTGGGATCTGCGACTGGCTCGGCTGGAAGTCCTGAGCCGCTAGAGAGGCCGCGTCACCGTCTGCGAGCCGCCGCCCCAGATCGGCAGGTAGGTCATCTTGTAGCCAGCGCCGCCGGTCACGATGGGGTGGATGGCGTCGGGCGCGCTGGCGACGCCGTCGCCTTGCTCGAAGACATAACGCTGCACGCGCGTGATGTCCCAGTCGTCGTGGCGCGCGATCTTGTCGGCCATCTCGAGTGGCAGCAGGAAGACCTGCTCGCCGCGTTCGTTCTTGCGGTGAATGCCCGACATGACGACGCCGGCCTTCATCGCCGTCACGATAGGCGAGAGGATCGCCTCGGGCGTGGCGCCTTCGCCGTCGCCCGGCAGCACTTCGGCGGTGCCGGAGACGCCCATGACCGTGATGGCGCTGGCATCGTTGCCGAGCCCGCGGCGCGCGGTCAGCGAGGGGAAGGGGCCATCGTTGCGTTCGGCGAAGCAGAAGCTGTACTTGCCGGGCTGACCCATGGTCGCCATGTCGCCCACGTCGGAGCGCGCGCCGCCGATGTTGCGGATCACGAGCTGCAGCGCGCGGCCGATGCCGGCGTTGGCGCGGTTGCCGGGACCGAGGCAGTTGGTGCCGGCGTTGACGGCGAGTTGGCGCGCCAGCGGGCCGTGGACGCAGAGCGCCACGCAAGCCGTGCCGGTGGTCGTGGCGATGCCGAGGATGTTGAAGCCGGGTTCGAGGATCGCTTCGGCGGCGGCCAGCACGACCGGCAGTTCCTTCGGCAGCGCGCCTGCGATCACGCACTGGTAGGCCACGGCCTCGGGCGTCAGCTCGCCGAACATCGGCGGCAGCATGCCGCGCGATCCGGCGCGATCGACGAGGCCGGCGACCATGGCGTTGAGGCGCTTCTGCGTCGGCGGCACGAGCGGCAGGCCGTCCGACAATTCGGCATCGGTCAGAATCTGTTGCGCGGCCTCCCAGCCCGTCGATTCGGTTACGACGGGCCAGCCGCACCACTCTGTCATACCACTGGGCCTATTGGATGCGCGTGCAGGCGACCATGGTGCCGCCGAACGACGGGATGAACGCCGAGTGCTTGCCCGGACCGCCCGCCACGGTGATGTGCAAGTCCTGCGGCGAACGGCCGATGCGCAGGTAGTCGCCTTCCGGCTTGTGGCCGGTGCTGGCGTAGGTATCGAGGTTGCCCTTGGAGACGCGCGAGATGTGTATGCGCGAGCGCTGCCACAGTTCCTCGCGGATGGTCTCGATGGTGAAGCCGTCGCGCTTGAGCGTCGCGGCGTGCTCGGGGCCGATGATGATGAAACTCGGGCCCTTGCCGTACACCGTGTTGGCGCCCGGCGTCGCCATGCCGCCGGCGAAGGTCGTCAGCAGGCCGTCGCCCGTGGTTGAGCCGTGGTCGTTGAGGTTGTGCGGGCCTTCACCCGACATCACCGTCACGACGTTGTCGGTCGGCTTGAAGCCGCGCTGCACATGGTAGGGCGTCCAGGGGTTCTCTTCCTCGGTCTCGCCGAAGCAGAAGGTGAACTTGGCGGGATTGCCCTGGGTCGAGCGGTCCATCTCGCCCGGCTTGGCGCCGGCGATGTTGAGCAGCATCAGGCCGAGCGCGCGGCCGATCGTGGCGTTGGCCTGCCAACCCTGGCCGAAGCAGTTGGAGGCGCAGTTGACGTTGAGCTCCTTGCGAATCGGTCCGCTGATCATGACCATCGGCGCGCAGGAATGCGTCGTCGCCAGCGTGCCGTGCAGGTTGAAGTCGGGCTCGAGCACGCTGCGCATCGCAGCCGTCACCACCGGAAAGTATTCCGGCTTGCAGCCCGCCATGACGGCGTTGGCCGCCATCGCCTGGATGGTCGGCACGATCTGGCGCGGCGGTACGGGCGAGTAGGGCCGGTTGTCGCCGCGCACCGTGTCGACGAACTTCGCCACCTTCGCCTCGGTCGGCACGAAGAGCGGCATGCCGTCGCTCCAGCCCTGCTGCGTGGCGAACTCGTTGAACGCCTCGACATCCATGTCGCCGATGTCGATGACTTCCTGTTCGGCGATGTCCTTCATTTCTTCGTCGCCTCGAGAAGGCCCATGGTCGCGGTTTCGATGCGCTCGCGCAG
>JAUXRT010000164.1 GCA_030681635.1 Reyranella sp. | reverse complement strand
CGCTACAAGGAGCATGTCGGCGTCGGTGACGATTTCCACTTCGGCTATCGCAGTGCCGACGACATTGACGAGTGGAAGGCACGTGATCCGCTGATCCTGGACAGGAAGCTGGTCGAGGAGCTCACGCCCGAGATCGAGAGGGAGATCGCCGCCGCCGTCGAGTTCGCTGAGCATAGTCCGGTCCCGGGCCGCGCCGAATTGCTGACCGATGTCATTTGATCCGAGGCCCGCAGTTATGAGCGCCACCGCAAAGAAGCACCGGCCGACGGAGACGCGCGTCCTGTCCTATGCTGGTGCCCTGCTTGAGATGATGGACGACGCGCTGGCAGCCCACCCCAACACCTTCATCATGGGCCAGGGCGTCGACGACTTTAAGGGCATCTTCGGGTCGACCACCGGGCTTGCCGACAGATACGGAGCCCAGCGCGTGTTCGATGTGCCCTTGATGGAAGAGGGCATGACCGGCATCGCGATCGGCGCCTCGCTGGTCGGGGACTATCCAATCACGACCCACATCCGGGCCGACTTCGCCTTTCTGGCGATGAACCAGATCATCAATCTGGCATCGAAGTATCGCTACATGTTCGGCGGCATCATGTCGTGCCCCATGCTGATTCGCGTGGTCGTCGGCCGAAGCTGGGGGCAGGGCGCACAGCATTCGCAGAGCCCACAGGCGACCTTCGCCCACTATCCGGGACTTACCGTCATCATGCCGGCAACCAGCCAGGCGATCGTCGACATGTATCCGCAGATCATCAACCGCCACCCCGGGCCGGTGGTGAGCATCGAGCATCGTTTGCTCTATAATCTCGACTTCTCGGTGTCGGCCTCGGCGAAGCCTGTTCCGCTCACGAGCTACGTTGCGCGCGAGGGCCGTGATGCCACCATGGTGGCGACGTCGGTCATGGTGCTCGAGGCGATGCGGGCAGCTCAATATGTGTCGGACAAGGCAGGTATCGAGGTCGAGATCATCGACCTCAACTCGATCAGCCATCCCGACTGGGATCTAGTTGCGAACAGCGTCCGCAAGACCGGCAAGCTCGTGATCGCCGATACGTCCTGGCTCGAGTATGGTGTTGCCGCCGAGGTCTGCCGACAGCTGATGCTGCGGGACCCGACCATCCTCCGCAAGCCGCCGACTATGCTCGGAATGGCGGCGGCTCCCTGTCCGACGGCCAAGAGCCTGGAGGACATCTACTATCCGAGCCAGCATGAAACCGTCGATGCGATCCTGACTCAGGTTCGCGGTGACGATCATGGCATCGACTTGCCGGTCGAGCGCTCCATGACAGAAGGATATAAGCGCTTCAGAGGGCCGTTTTAGGCGTCATTGCGCAACTTGTTGGCGCGGTACCAAGCAAGCGTGCGCCGGAGACCTTCGTCCAGCGGTGTCTTGGCCTCAAAACCCAGGAGTGTGTGGGCAAGGCTGTTGTCCATCAGCCGTGCCGGCACAGTGCTGGGCTTGGACCGATCGAACGTGACCCGGGCATCGTCAAAGCGATCGACCTCCAGGAGTGTCTTTAGGACCTGCCGAACCGCGTAGCCGCGGCCGGCGCAGATATTCACCGCAAGGAACGGCAGATCGGTGGCGAACGCTGCCATCACGCCATCGACGAAGTCGTCAACATAGATCAAGTCTCGGATGTCATCGCCGGTGCCCCAGACTTCGAGAGGCGATTGCCTCTCGACGACCCGTCTCAACAGTGCGGCCGTAACATGGCTGACGGCGAAGTCGAACTTGTCGAAGGGGCCGTAGACGTTCGACGGCCGCACGACCACGGTCTGCATCGGGCTGGAGATTTTCTCGGCATAGGTCCGGCACAGGATCTCGGCGTAGCGCTTCATCCAGCCTGCGGCAAAGTAGACCTCCTCCGGGTCTCCGGTGAACATTTCGGCCTCGGTGACAGGCCGGTCGCCCGTGCCCGGGTAGGCGGCCCCGCTGGACAGGAAGCAGACCTTGCCTACGCGGGCCTGATAGGCGGCCTCGAGCAACAGGGTATTGATCAGGACATTGGGTGTGATGTGGACGAGGGGGGTGGCTCTGATGGCCGCGGCGCCCGAAGTGTGGGCCGAACATATGAAAACGGCATCCATGCCTTCGACGGCGCGGGCGCAATCTTCTGGTCGGCGCAGATCGGCTTGGACGATCTCGGCTCCCGGAAAGGTCGCCTGGAGTGGCCTGAGATGGGCAGTAAGCCGCAGTTGGGCACCTAGACCGGTCAACCTCAGGGCCAGATTCGTCCCCAGGAACCCCGACCCGCCCGCAATCAGGACCTTTTTGCCGGCGAGATTCATCGCGTCTCCATAGTACTTCTTTCAATAATCCCTGCCAATTCAGGGTATTATGAGCCTTAATCCTATTGCATTGCGAAGAGTGGCGCTCTACCTCTCTGAGTGATTCAGTTTTAAACTACTATTGGTCCAGCAGGCCTAGCCGGCAAGGGGACGAAGGGCCACGAGGCGCAGCGAATGTCGACGCCACAAGCCGCAGGATCCATCGCGCAAGCGGCGCCCGCCAAAGGGGCGCTGACGGTCGGCCTAGTCCAGATCAACAACTCGTTTTCGGGGCAGAACTATCTGCCCTATTCGGTCGCATTGCTTCAGACCTACGTGCAGAAGTTTGCGTCGGAACCGCAGCGGTATCGCTTCCTGGCCCCTCTTTACAAGCGCGTGCGCATCGCCGATGCGGTAGAGGCGCTCAAGGATGCCGACATCGTTGGCTTCAGCACCTACGTCTGGAACGGCAGAATCTCGCTCGAGATTGCGCGTCGATTGAAAGCCCTGAAACCGGGCATCGTCGTGATCTTCGGCGGGCCACATGTACCGGACCAGCCCGAAGCGTTCATGCGAGACCATCCCCAGATCGATTTGGCCGTCCACAACGAGGGCGAGCGTACGTTCCTGAAGCTTCTCGAGACGTTCCACGATCGCGCAAGCTGGGAGACGATCCCGGGGATCAGCATGGTGAAGCCGGACGGCACGTTCGTCCGGACCAAGAATATCGATCGCGTGCGCGATCTCGACGAAATCCCGTCACCTTTCCTTGAAGGTGTGTTCGACGAGATCATGGCGGCCAATCAGGAGGAAAGCTGGATCGGCCTCTGGGAGACCAATCGCGGGTGCCCGTTTCGCTGCACCTTCTGCGATTGGGGTTCGGCGACGGCCGCCAAGGTGACGAAGTTCGGTGAAGAGCGGCTCTTCCGCGAGGTCGACTGGTTCGCCGAAAAGAAGATCGAGTACATCTTTTGCTGTGACGCCAATTTCGGCATCCAGAAGCGCGACGTCGACATCGCCAACTACGTTGCCGACATCAAGAAGCAGACCGGCTATCCGGTGGCGCTCTCGGTGCAGAACACCAAGAACGCCACCGAGCGCGCCTACGAGACGCAGAAGATCCTCTCGGATGCCGGTCTCAACAAGGGTGTGGCGCTCTCCATGCAGAGCGTCGACATGCCGACTCTGGAGGCGATCAAGCGCGACAACATTTCGCTCGGCACCTACATGGAACTGCAGCGGCGGTTCACGCGCGACAAGGTCGAAACCTATTCGGACCTGATCCTGGGCCTGCCCGGCGAGACCTACGAATCGTTCGTCAAGGGCGTCGACCAGCTGATGGAAAACGGTCAGCACAACCGCATCCAGTTCAATAACCTGTCGATCCTGCCCAACGCCGAGATGGGCGATCCCGCCTATCAGGCGAAGTACGGTATGATCACGGTCGAATCCAAGATCATCAACATCCATGGCGAGCGCGTCGAACTCGACGACGATGTGCCGGAAGTCCAGGACCTTGTCATCGCGACGGCGGCGACGCCGCTCGACGATTGGCGGCGCACCCGCATCTTCTGCTGGATGACCGCGCTGCTTCACATAGACAAGCTGTTTCAGATCCCGCTCATCCTCGCGCACGGTATTTCCGGCATCTCCTACCGGGACATGATCGAAGCCTTCATGGCCGCCAATCCCAAGCGCTTCCCGATGATCGCGGAGATCAATGCCTTCTTCGAGGGCGAGGCCCGGTCGATCCAGAAGGGCGGGTCGGAGTACGTCTTCTCGAAGGAGTATCTCAACATCTTCTGGCCGGCGGACGAGTATATCTTCGTCAAGCTGACAGCCGAAGGAAAGTTCGATGCCTTTTACCAGGAGGCGGGTGAGCTTTTGACCGATACCGTTCGAGCGAGGAGTTCCGGCCTGCCGATCGAGGTCGTCGAGGAAGCCATTCGCCTCAACCATGCCCTGGTACATCAGCCCTTCGCACGGGCCGATGTGAAGGTGAAGCTCAACTACGATCTGCTGGACTACTGGAACAAGGTCAGGGGCGGCGAACCGGCCTTGCTGCGCAAGACGCCTCTGGTGGTCGAAGTCGACCGCACCAGCAAGCCCTACGACGATTTTCAGAAGTGGTGCCGCGAGATCGTCTGGTGGGGCAACAAGAAGGGCGCATATCTCTACTCACCCCGCGCGGTCGAAATCACGCCCGAGTTGGCTGGGCACTACTGATCGCTACGACGGATGCGCTATCGCACTCTGGGAAGCACCGGGATTCTGGTCTCCGAGGTCGGATTCGGAGCGTGGGGGATTGGTGGCCGGACTGCGGGCAATACGTCCTACGGCGATACCGACGACACCCAGTCCCTCGCTGCGCTCCGCAAGGCATTCGAGTGCGGGATGACCTTCTTCGACACGTCGGGCGCCTATGGCGATGGCCACAGCGAGGAGCTGATCGGCCGGGCCTTCGCCGGCCGGCGGCAGGATGTCGTCATCGCGACCAAGGCCGGCTACGACAACTGGACCCGGCCGCCTGATTTTTCGCCGCAAGCCATCGAGCGGTCTGCCGAGGCCAGTCTCAGGCGGCTGGGGACCGACTACCTCGACGTCCTGCAGCTTCACAATCCGCCGTCCGAGGTACTGGCGGCGGGTGACGTCCGTGAGGCCGTGGAGCGGCTCGTGGCAGCCGGCAAGGTGCGGACCTGGGGGATCTCAGCAAAAAGCCCCCAGATGGCCCTGGAGGCCCTCCAACAGGCCCAGACGCCACTCATCCAGGCAAACTTCAACATGATGGACGTCCGGGCCCTGACCTCCGGCCTGCTGGACGAGGTGGCAGGACGCGGCACGGCCTTCATTGCCCGGACGCCGCTCTGCTTCGGCTTCCTGTCGGGCACAATCGACCGGCGCACGGTTTTTCTGGCCGGCGATCACCGTGGTGCCTGGCCTTGCACCCAGCTTGACAACTGGATCGACGGCGCCAGTGACCTGCTGGCGGCCGTCAAGGCATCGCCTGGGCGGGAGGGGGTGCTGGTGGCCTTGCGCTTTTGTTTGTCCTTCCCGGCGGTCTCAACCACCATTCCGGGCATCCTGAGGCAGGCAGAGGCGGAAACCAACGCGTTGGCCGGCAGCTTGGGTCCCCTGCCGCCAGGGGCGGTCGAGGCCGTACTGGCGATCAATCGGAACCGGGAATTCTTCGCCGCGCCGGTACGAGCTTCCTGACAAAATTAAGCAGGTTGCCGCCGTTAAACAGGTGGCCCGCGATCCCGGCGCCCGCAGCCGCCTGCAGGTCGCTGTCCCGGTCGCCGATCAGGAAGGAGCCGGCTTCGTCGATGCCCCAATCCCCCTTGAGCTTCAAAATCATGCCGGGTCCGGGCTTGCGGAAGTCGGAGGTGCGGCGGTAGGTCTCGACGGTCCCCTCGGGGTGGTAGGGGCAGTATTCAAAAGCATCGATATGAGCTCCTGCACGGTGCAGTTCGCCCTGCATCCAGTCATGCAGCGCCCGGACATCCATCTCGCCATAATAGCCGCGCGCCACCCCCGCCTGGTTGGTCACCACGAAGACGTAGTAGCCTGCGTCGTTCAGCCAGCGCACCGCCGCGATCGCACCGTCGACCCAGCGTACCTGGTCGGGACGATGAACATAACCGTCGTCGTGGTTCAGGACACCGTCGCGGTCGAGGAAGACGGCGGGGCGTCGCAGGAAGGCTGGAAGTGCCAGCTGCGCCCTCTCGAAATCCTCTGGCACGCCGATGTCGATGAAGGCTCCTTCGGCAGAATGCCCCAGTAGTTCGCCGTCGGCGGCCAGGGTCGGCAGGATGTCGTTCTCCAGAGAGCAGGGCGCGGTGCGGATACGTTCCAGCAACCGCCGGCGCACAAGGTAAATCCCGGCATTGATGGGCAGGCCGCTCTCGCCCTTGGGCAGGAACCGGGAAATGCGCTCTCCGGCGAGTTCCACGCGCCCATATCGTCCACCGCGCACACCGCGCGCCAGAGCGGCGTGCATCGTCCAGTCGTCGCGCGCCAGAGCCGGGACAAGGGAGAGCCAGTTGAAATCAAAGAAGGAGTCTCCGTTGGCGAGGAGAAAGACGTCGTCCAGCCGGTCGGCCGATAGCGCAAGAGCGCCCGCTGTGCCAGCCGGCTCAGCTTCGACCGCGACCTCGACCTTCAAGCTGCCAAAGCTTCTCCCGTCATAGGCTGCGCGAAGGTCCGCAGCCCGATGGCCGCAAAGCAGCAAGGCTTTCCGAAAGCCGAATCGGCTCGCCTCATCGAGCAGGTGTTCAACGAATGGTTTTCCTGCCACTTCGAGAACTGGCTTGGCGCTATGGGCTGTAAGGCTGCCCAGTCGCGTGCCGAGTCCTCCGACGAGAAAGACTGCTTGGTCGACAATCATTCGACAACAATACTTTAAGATGGACCGACGACAATCCATTGGCTGCGACGATCATCTACATTAATCGGGAAGATGCGACGAAGTGATTTGCGCAAGGTTTCGAGCGACCCTGAGTGTTTGGCCCTCTAGCCCGTACAGTCGACGTTCAGTTTGCTTTGGCCCTAGGACTTTCCAAAAGCTCCTGCCTCAGTCGTTCGTAGGCCTTTTGGGCAAGTGGCCAATTCTTGATCTTGAGCGGCCGGAGGCGCGCCAACTCATCGGTGATTTCCGCATCTACCGGCCGTTGCCCCTGTCCTCGCCAGGTGAGAAGAAAATAGTCCTTAGCTTCGTGTGCAACGTCGAACCGGCGCAACAGGCTTTCGGACCCGAACAGGCTACTGAAGCCGTGACCCCATATATAGTCTCGCTCCTGCCGGTCAAAATAGAAGAAGTTCACGTTGTTTGAGCGGTAGAACTTCTCGAGCTCATCGGGCGAACCATAAAGCGCTAGCGCGTAGTTGGGGGCGAGTAGGGAATTGTAGTGATGAACGAAGGTGCCGCGCGGAAGGCCGATCGGCGCGTAGCACGGAATGGCCTGTTCCGTCGCGTTCACGGGCAGAATTCTGCCGCGTCCCTTTACAATCTCCGCCATCTCGATACAGCGATCGAAATTCCACGTGTAGTCGCCATACATCGGTCCATCGGCCGGGTTTCTGACCTGCTTGATCATGTGAAGCAGAGAACCGCGCTCGTTCCATATACTGGTTAGTGCGAAGAGGGCAAAGGCAGTCGCGACCGTTCGGCCGACAAACCGCGCATCCAACGAAGCCCATCGTGACAGCGAAAGCCCTTTGAATAGCCCGGGCCGCAGCAGACGGTAGAGGCTGATGCTCGCCAGCGCGACAATCAGAATATGCACGGCGATGGCAAGTGCTGCGAAGGGGGTGCCGGCGCCCAGTTGCGCGGCGGGAACTCCAATCAGAATCGCGGGCATGGCCGTGCAGATGATCAGACAGGCAACGACCTGAGTAATATTTACGACCTTGAAGCGATCCGGACGCCCCGCAAGCTGTGCCAGCGCTATCGCGCTAGAACGCGCGTTCAAAAACAATCCTGCCCACACACAGGCAAACAGAATGACGAGAACAGAAGTCAAAGGCGAAAAAGCCAAAAACATCCGGTTGATGCTCTCACCAGGCACAAGCGCATAAAGAAGGCCCATCCCAAGCAACACGAACATCAATGCCAACGACACTTTTCCAACAAGGCTCATGCTGACATCGTTCCCGGAGCGCTCGTTGGCGGTCGCGGCGGATTTGGCAATTGCCGCTGCGATGAGCGCCGCCGCGGAGGCGGAAAGCACCGCATAGAGGGACACCGGCGCGGCGATCACGAACACGCTGGGCCACTGGCCGGCGATATAGCTGGCCGGGGCCGTAAGCAATAAGACGGCGATGGTGACTGGAAGAATTCGCGCGCGCGGCTTGTACAGGACGACGAGAGTGACAAGGATCAGGGGCAAGAGGCAGGTGACGGCAAACCGGGGATCGCCGGCAAGCCATTTCCAATGCGCATCGTTCCATGCGAGAATCCATCCGCGCAGTTCGGCCGAACCGAGCAGAATCGCATTAACCAGTGCTCCGTTAAGGAACTTAAAAAAGCGCTCGGCGGCACTCGGGCCGATCTCAATAGCTTGATCGTTCAAATTCTGAGCAAGATAGATGTATCGCCAGACTTCGAAGCTCGACAATTGGCCGTAGCGCTCAGCATCAGCGAACCTGGCAAAGATCGAGGTGGGATAAAGCTCGGGAATGCCGACAAAAGTGTAGTTGATCATCAGCGAAAGAAAGCAGGCGAGGCCGGCAATAACACCTACTCCCACGGTAGCCGACACAAATCGCCAGTTTCGATACAGGAAGCCCACGGCGGTGGCGGCACCCAGGAGAATGCCAGCGAATACGAGATGTTGAGGGAAAATGAACGGAAGCGCGACGGCTAGTGAGATCGCGGCTACGAGCGATGTTTTCATCCCCGCTTTCGCCTCGCGATGAAATTGCAGGACGAGAAGATAGAGACCCGCTGCAACAAGGAAGCCGAGCTGTAGATGATATTTGGCGAATTCAACGCGCAAGAGCGTTGATATCAGTGTCGCCAGCACAAGCAGATCGAGAGCCGCAACCCATGCACTTTGCCGCAAGTCGGCTTGCTTTCCCAGCGTGCCGTCCAACAGCAGTGCACCGACCCGACGAACGATGAGCAGAATGCCGCAGATATAGGCAATGCTGATCAGGCCGCCGATGTAAGGGTGAAACATGGCGGCGAGGATCATGTGCAGTCCGTTGCCGCGGCCAATGAGGAAATCAGACAGATCGGGGGCGGATGAGTCGATCCAGAAGTTGCCGGCGACTTTCACGCGCGCCAGAAACGCATAGTATATCTGCATCACGTCGGTTGACAAAACGTCCACCGGTAAAGCCTGTCCGATCAGGACGAGCAGGAGGGCGCAGAGCACGGTCAGGCGCGTCAGCACGACGGAAGGTCTTGTCGCGGTGCCACGAAGGACCACGTAATCAAAGAACGATCGCAGCGCGCCGGGATGCCGTAGCAGGCCGAGCCAAACGACAGCTAGGCACACTGGCGCAATAATGGCCTGCTGCAGCAAGCCGGCAGCTCCCAGAAGCGTGCCGAGCGGAATCAGCGCGGCCGCTCCCGCAATGATCGACAACAGGACATGGTCGTCGGACGGGTGGGGAATATTGTTCTTGCGATCGAATAGCGAAAGCAGCAGCAGGCCAAATGTCAGCGGGAGCAGGACGATTGCCGGCAACGTAGCGAGCGTTGCCGCGAGATAGGACCAAGAAGATCTTGCGCCCTTTGGAACCAAATCCTGAAGATGCGGAGTCTCGTTGAACTGCAGGCAAAGCAGCACCCAAACCAGACTGTAAGCCGCCAGAAGCACCAGTAGCCCGTGAGCTTTCAAACCGGCGAACAAGCGATGAGAGAGAGAGCCGAGTGTGGAAAGCAAATCCAGTAAGGTCGAAAGATGTAATGATCGGTTCACACGGTCCCGATCGGGTGCAAGCGTCACCTCTGTTTCGCTCAAGTCGTGCGGGTCGATGTCGGCAGCGGCAAGCGCTTCAATGCCATACAGGTAGCCGTTCTGCGTGAGCCGCAATCGCCGCAGCGAGTCGACGGCGTAAATGTGGACGCTGTGAAGATCGCTTACGGGGAGCTGAAGCAGCCAGCCGATTCCGAATTTGTATATCCGCGAATAGAGCGAGCGAAACGAACCACGGGCAGATGCCTGGTTCATCCGCGTCGAGCCGATATGGCGTGCGCTGCCGACCATCTTGAACGCTGCTCGCAGACTCTCCGGCGGATAAGCGCCGTCGCCCGGAACGACCGTAACGAAGGGAGCGGTCGCCAGCGCGAGACCTGCTCGAAAGCCGACGCCGACACCCTGGCGCTGCGTGTGATGCACGACTGCAAGTTCGGGAATCTTCTTCTTCAGTTCGTCGAGAATTGCGCCGGTATCGTCGGCGCTGCCGTCGTCGATGGCCACGATCTCAAACCTGTCGAGGCAGTCCTTTGCGACACGCACCAGGCCTTCAACGACATCGCGAATGGCTGCGGCTTCATTGAGTGCTGGAACGATGATCGTCAGCGCCCGCTCGAACCGATATTCGATCTCGATGGGCTCGTCTTGCGCGATCCCGCGATCGAGCGTCTTAATGATTTTCATTCGTAGAGGATGTGGGAGGCAGGTCTGGTGGCATGCGCCGGTTGGTAAGCAGTCGGAACATTTCAGAAAACATTGCGCTCAGTCCGACGCGCTCGCGGGAAGCGACCAGCAGGGCGAGAGGCGTCGCCAGGACGTATTGCTGGAGGCGATAGACGACCGCCAGCTTCAGCGCGTCGCTTGCCGAATATCCGCCATACATCAGGGCTGCGATGACCCCGGCTTCGAATGTCGCGAGGCCGCCGGGAAGAATCGGGATCGCGCCGCCAAGGCTCGCGAACACAAGGACCATCGCCGCGAGGGTGAGCGAGAACTCCTGTTCCGTCGCGATCCGGAAAAAGATCAAGGTTGCAACTAGGCCCAGCCCCATGTAGAGCGCCGATGCGGCGAGCGCGAGGAAAATTTTTCCGTCGCGAATTCGCGCCGCTGTTTCTGTCGTAACCGAAGTGAGAAAAGCCGCGACAGCGGCCGGAAAAATCCTGCGCAGGATTGCCAACCAGAGCGGCAACAGCGCCGAAAGTATAATCAATCCGACGCCGAGTGCAGAGATCGCGACGATCGGTACGATGATCTTCGACTGCAATACCAAGCTGGCGACGATGATCGCCATCGCGGAGAGCACGATTAGATCGGCAACGCGTTCAATGATCGAAATAGATAAGCCGATACCGAGTGGCGTGCCCTCGCGCTGTCGGAGATAAGTAAGCCTGATAAAGTCGCCGCCGCGAGCAGGGGCTATGATGTTTAGGCCGGTTGCCAGCGTGCTGGCCTTCAGACTAGACCAAAAAGTGGGGCGCGGTGGATGAGCGAGCAAGATAAAGCGCCACCCCACTGTCGCGATAACGAGCATGTTGACGGGCTGGAGGGCCGCAGTAGCTAGCAGCAGGTTTGAATCCATCGAACAGCATTCGTCACGCGCAACCAGATAAGCGACAGCAGCGCAGAGCACCAATACGGAAATCGCCGTTCTGACCCCGATATTCGAAAGAATCATCACGCAGTATAAAGTCTCGGGTCAGAAGGGGATTGATTTGCTTCGAAAAGATACCGTCCCACACGAATTGGAGGGCGGAGAAGTACCGAAATTCTATAGTAATCAGAGGGCCGATTCAATGCAGCGCTGGCTGCACAGTCGCGCACTCACAGGGTTAGGAAACGAAGATGTAGCGAGCGATCTGGAACCAATCACCGGCAGCGTCTATCGGCGGTTGTGGCGTTTCCATCGCGGCCGTCAGCCAGAGACGCTGCGTCGTGGGCGGAAATTGCTGATCCAGGAGGACTTCAGACAGGTCATCGACAAAATAGCGGCAATCCAGGCGGCCAATACGGTTCAGTTTCGCCTCGCGCGTCTCCTCGAAGAAGACATTCTCGTGAGCGATCCCGATATTCTGGCGGCCAAGCCATTCGCGTGCCGCCTGCCGCAGGTCGACGCCCCCCGGATCCTGCGCAGCATAGCGGGTCTTGTGACTGATAATTGCTAGGGGAATCTTTCGACGGATGCATTCGTCAATAAAGGCCCGAGCGCCCTGCATCATCTGCGCCTGTGCGATGCCGGGACCGTACACGCGTGCTTGCAGCTTCTGCCAGACGATCTCGCCTCCGGCCCGGAGTCTCAGGCAGTCCCGGATCTCGGTCTTTGTCGACACGCGGCCCAGGTCGAGCCTGGCTGCTTCTGCGCGAAAAGCCTCGGCGTAGTCAACGAGCGTGTTGTCGAAGTCCAGGCCGATCACTTGGGCCTCAAGCGAGGTGAACCGCTTTCATCAGCTTGATGTTGGAATAGCGCGGGTCGCTGTCCCAGTTGGCCACCTTGCCGTCGTGGAACGCGCGCACGAGATCCTCGGCCGCCTGGCTGATGGTGTGGCGCGCGACGAACCCGAGCTCGCGCTGCACCTTCTCGGAGGAGATATGGTACGAGCGATGATCGTTTGTCGGCTCTATCGCGATCTCGACTTTCTTGCCGACCACGTCGCGCACCATCTCGGCGATTTCCTGGACCTTGTGGTTCTCGTAGCCGGCATTGAAGGTCTTGCCGTCGATCCGCTCGTGCGGCTGACGCAGGCTCTCGACGTAGAACTCGACCATGTCCGCGATATGGATGTTCGGCCGTTTCTGGCCGCCGCCGAACACCCGGATGCGGTTGTTGAAGAAGGCGTGGCTGGTGAGGATATTGACCGTGAGGTCGAGCCGCAGGCGCGGGCCGTAGCCGCACACCGTCGCTGGACGCACCGTCAGCGTGGTGAACCCCGACGCGCGTTCCTCGGCCAGGACATCCTCGCAGAGCGCCTTGTATTTGGAGTAGTCAGTCAACGGATCGAGGGGTTCGTCCTCGGTCACATTGGGCACGTCCTTGACGCCGTAGACGGAAGACGACGAGGCATAGACGAAGCGCTCGACGCCGGCGGCCTTCGACGTCTTCACCAGAGGACGGAAGCAGTCGTAGTTGATCGACTTGCCCAGCGACGGATCGAGATCGAACGACGGGTCGTTGGAAATGCAGGCGAGATGGATGACGGCGTCGCAGCCCTTCACCGCCTCGGCCACGACGACTGGGTCGCGGATATCGCCCTGGATTTCCGTCAGTCGCGGGCCGCGGTACGCCGCAAAGATATCCCTGCCGTACAGATACAGGTCGATGACCCTGACATTGTGTCCCTCGGCCAGCAGCCGGGGCACCAGAACACTGCCGACATAGCCGGCTCCGCCCGTCACCAGGACGGTCCACCGCCGATCCGTCATTCTTTCCATCCCATCGCAAAGTCAACAACCGCCGACAGCAGGGCGAGATGCCCGGCCTCGACAAAACCGTACTGCATGGACGGCAGATAGAAATTGAGATCGCCGGCGCCACGCAGCGGATTGCTGGGCTCGAAGCCGCTCAGGGTAACCACTTCCGCGCCGGCCGCGCGCGCGGCAGCGACGCCCTTGAGAATGTTGGGCGAACGCCCCGACGAGGAAATCGCCACGAGCATGTCGCCCCTGCGTGCGAACCACTCGATTTGCTTCTCGAAGACATGCTCGTAGCCGTAATCGTTGCCGAGACATGTCAGTGTCGGCGCATCGTTGAAGGACAAAGCGCGAATGCCGGCGGCCTTGGAAAAATCCTCGGACATGTGGCTCGAAATCGCCGACGACCCGCCATTGCCGATGAACATCATCTTGTCGCCCCGTGCGTGGGCCGCCCGCGCATCGGCCAGTACCCGATCGAGCGCCTCGCCGACGTCCCTGCGGGCACCGCGAAGGTCGGTGACTTCAGTCGCGCGCAAGACGTCGTTCAGCCTTGCGACATATCGGTCAAATTGCGACATGATCCTCTTCCGGTTCCGCTGACTGCTTAATATCCCGCCCGCCGGCGGACAGCCACAATCATTTCAGCAGCGTCGTGATGTATTTGAACAGCGCCACCGAATCTACGGGATCCCGATTGCCGACGATCTGCACTTCGAGCGCAGCCGAAACGCTCCCGACATAGGCGGCCACTTCCGCGGGCAGGCCGCCGCCGATGCACAGCCCGGCCAGGGCCAGGAACGCGTCGCCTGCGCCGATGCGGTCCAGCACCTTGGTCGACAGGGCCGGCACATAGAACGTGTTCTTCCGCTTGCGGTCGTTGAACATGACGCCTTTGACGCCGCGCGTGATGGCGATGTGCTCGGCCTTGACCTTCTGCCCGACCACTTCCGCGATCTCCTCGATGGGCGCGTGCCGGTTGTGCGCGGCAAGCCTAAGCTCGGGTTCGTTGATCGACACGAAGTCGGCACGCGCGTAGCGATTGATGACGTGATGTCCGCGATTGCCGCTGTTGAGCTGCGTATTCACCGCCAGGTACCGCGCCTTGGCGCACAGGATCTCGACCATGCGCTCGGAGATGAAGCCGTTGCCGAAATCGGGAACGACGACGACGTCGTATTTTTCCAGATTGGCGCCCAGCCAGGTGCACGCAGCCCGGTCGACGCTCTCCGGCAGGGGCTCTTCGTTGAAGAAATAGACTTCGAACAGCTTGTTGAGATCCGAGTCGACGAAGCGCCGTTTGGTCACAGTTCGCGCATCGTCGACGTAGAAGAATTCCGGCCTGACATTGGGCTGCAGCTTCGAGCGGATGAACGACTCGTGCGTTTCGATCTTGCCAAGCGCCGTCACCAGGGTGATGTCGCCGGCGAAGCCGGCGAGATGGTTCGCAACGGCGATCGAACCGCCGGCGAATTGCTCCTCGGACTCGTATTTGACCGCCAGCGCCAGTCCCTTGCCAACCTGACCCAGCGACTTGATGTAGTGATATTGATCGATGATCGTGTCTCCGACGATCAGCACCCTTAGACGCGACAGGCCCTTCACCAGTTGGATGATGTCCTTGAAACCGTACTGCTTGCGGAACGCCTGGAGATAATCCTTGGTTTCGGCCGAGAACACGCCGAAGTGCTCATTGAGCAGGCTGCTCGAGCTGAAAGTGATCTCGTCGGTATAAAAGATTCGTCCTCCGCCCGACTCCACGGCGTCCTTTTCGCGCGTGATGTTGCCGGTGACGTCGTCCTGCGCCGCGCGATACTCACTTCCTTTGACATAAACATGTGGCCGCAGGCGCTTGATCGCCGCGATCGCGGCCTGCTCATGGTTGATCGCGACGAAATCCACACACGCAAGCGACGCCAAGGTCTCGGCCCTCAGATCCTCGCCAAAGGCCGGCCGGCCCGGCCCCTTGTTCACGTAAGCATCGGCGGTCAGCGTGACGAACAGGATATCGCCCTCGGCCTTCGCCCGCTGCAGATGCCTGATGTGCCCCGTATGCATCAGGTCGAAGGTTCCGTGGCACATCACGATGCTGCGGCCGGAGTCGCGAAGCTCGCGCGCCTTCGCCTCGAGCGCGTCAAGCGTCAGGATTTTTGCGTTAGACATTGATCGTTCATCTCTCGTGGCGGACCTAGGCGCTGGCCTGTCCTCATATTACTTTCAATTCGGGAACGGGAACGATGAAGTGTCCCCCCCGGTCGAGATAGGCCTGGTTCTTTCGGATGATCTCGCCGGCAAACCGCCACGCGAGTATCACGACATAGTCCGGCTGTCGCTGGCACAGGCTGGCCGAGGGCAGGACGGGGAGGTGGAGCCCGGGGCTGAATCGTCCCTGTTTCGCCGGGTTGTCGTCGGCGAGAAAGTCGAGAAACTCGCCGATCTCGAAATGATAGATCAGCGTCGTTCCAGTAATGGAGGCGCCGAAGGCGGCGATGCTCTTGCCCTCAGCCTTGAGCTTCGCCAGCAGCGCCTTGGTGCCGCCCTTCAGGCCGTTGACGTTGGCAGCGAACGTCGAATAGGTTTCCTTCCGGTAAAGTCCCATCCGCTCTTCCAGGGCCAGCAGTTCCTTGACTGAGCGGTCGTTCGCGACCGGGCCACCGGGGCGATGAACGAAATAGCGCAGAGAGCCGCCCTTGGTCGGCACGCGCTCGACGGCGGCGAGTTCCAGCCCGGCGCGCGCGAACAAGGCCTGGATGGGCCTGACGGAGAAGGCCGACAGGTGCTCGTGATAGATGAAGTCGAACACCATGTTCTGCAGGACGTCGGCGAGATAGTAGCTCTCGCAGACAAACACGCCGTCCGGGGCGAGCAAGGCGTCGATGCCGTAGACCCATGTCTTCAGGTCGTCGATGTTCGCGAAGACGTTGTTGGCCGTCACGACTCTGGCGTGGCCGAATTCCGCGGCGAGCTGCCTGGCGACCGTCGGCGTGAAGAACCTGTCGACGGTCTTTACGCCGGCGGCCGTCGCCTCGGCGGCGATATGGCTGGCCGGCTCGACGCCCAGGACGTTCATCCCCCTCGATTTGAACTGCTTCAACAGGGTGCCGTCGTTGCTGCCGAGGTCGACGACCAAAGAGCCCGGGCGCAGGTTCGTCCGCTTTATCACTGCATCCGCGTAGCCACCGAAGTGCTCGGCCAGGCCCAGCGAGCTTGCCGTGACATAGATATAGTCGCCGTACAGGACGTTCGGATCGATGATGTCGATAAGTTGTGCCAGGCCGCACCGCTGGCACATGAACAGGTCGATCGGATAGCTGGGCTGCGGCACGTCAACTTTGTCGGCCGTCACGTAGGCATCGCCGATCGGCGTCGGCTTCAGGCTGAAGAACAGCTCCAGCTCTGCAGAGCCGCATGCGCGACAGTCGCTGCGCCGATGGATGATTTCAGCCACGTCGCTTTTCCCCTCAGTCATTCCATATGCCTTACTTTGTCCTCGAGTTCAGCGATGTATCGCCCGACGGCCTCGCCGTCGTGATCGGGCGGCGCCCAGGGCGCGAACACAGTATCACTGCGGTCGAAGGGGCCATTGGTGATCTCGTGGAAAACCAGGACCTCCGACCGGATGAGAAGCGTGTGGAAGGCCGGAGCGCCCATCCGGTAGTAGAAGGTCCGCCCGGAGGCGTAGTCGCCGACACGCAGCACCTTCACGATCTGCCCATCGTCGGCAAACACGACGACATCGACCAGACCTTCGATGACGTGGGTCGACTCGGTCTTCCCCGGATGCTTGTGCGGCCGCACATAAGCGCCGCGCTCGTGGACGATCAGCATTTCATGCAGGCGATCTGCCGGGTCCGTATGCGCGCAGAGGCGAACACGCTTCCTGGGGTTCGCCGACGACAGCTGCTTGAAATGGTTGATTTCGGCCCGGTCGACACTCGTCAAGGTATCGCGCGTGTACAGCACTTCCGGATTCTGCGTACGGTACTTTTCATCCACGGCTATCGACACCACGATCTGGTTCGCAAGCGAAGGAAAGCACCTGTGCTTCGGCCTTCGGCCCAGCCGCCGGAGGGCAACTGGCGGTATGCTTGTATGGCGCGTCGCCCGGCATGGCCAGCCCCTCTGCACCAACCACGGGACTCCTCGATTCTCTCGCCAAGCGTTCCCCAATTACGCCAAAATATGAATGCGCAACAGTAAAAAAGAGGCGGAATAACGCGGCATGGGAATCCACTTCCACGCGGGCAGAAAGCCCGCGGTGCGGGCATTCCTGCTGCCGTGAGCATGTCCCTTCGTCGGCAGATTGCGCGCTGTGTTAGTATGGCCGCATGGTGTTGGACGACCCGAATATCGAAGCAGCCGACAGGGCGGCACGCCGGCTGCTGGCGCAAGCGCCAAAGACAATCGAAGCCGTCAGGGGCGGCGGCAACAATCGACTGTTCAAGGTCGAAACAGCGACGGGCACCGTCGCCCTGAAGAGCTACAAGCCGGCCGACAGCGACGATTGGGATCGTCTTGCCCATGAGTGGACCGCCCTGGTCTTCATGGCTCGTCATCTCCCCGGGTCAATCCCCAGACCAATTGCACATGAACCCGCCTCGGGCTGGTCGGCCATCGAATGGGTCGAGGGCGCCCGGATTGGCGAACGCAGCGAGGCCGACATTGCCGCCGCCCTCGAGTTCGCGGGCGCGCTCCGGAGGCTTGGAGCGGTGGCGACAGGCGAACAGTTTACGGAGGCTCGGGAAGCCTGCCTGTGTCTGGCCGACCTGTTGTTGCAGATGGACTGGCGCTTCAAGCGCCTCGAGCCGGTTGCGGCAGCCAATGCCGACCTCGCCGATTTTCTGGGAGAGGTTCGGGCGGAGTATGCCGTTCGCCGGCGGGCTGCTCTCGAGGCTTTGGAAGCTGCGGCACGACTTCCTCAAAACTCCCGTGTCCTCTCGCCATCCGACTTTGGCTTTCACAACGCCCTTCGCCGCCCTTCCGGCAATCTCGTCTTTCTGGATTTCGAGTACTTTGGCTGGGACGATCCGGCCAAGCTCGCTTGCGACGTACACTGGCATCCGGGGATGGGCTTGAGTCCGGCGGAACAGGGTCTTTTCGCCACAGGGTTTGAACACCAGGCACAGGACGATCCTGGCTATCGAC
The DNA here is from genome assembly GCA_030681635.1 of Reyranella sp. GTDB lineage: Bacteria > Pseudomonadota > Alphaproteobacteria > Reyranellales > Reyranellaceae > Reyranella. The sequence continues at coordinate 24,750 of JAUXRT010000164.1, read as the reverse complement.
AACGGATAGCCGTCTATCGGCCGCTCATCGGTCTGCGTTGGTGCCTGATTCTGCTGAACGAGTTTCTGGCGCTGGGCCTTGCCCGCCGGCGGTATGCCGGCCAGCTGGAGGAGGCAAGTGCTGCACAGGCGCGCCAATTGGCCAAGGCGCGCATCCTTTACAGCAGCATCGCGCATCGAATATAGCCACTCTGTGCAGCAAGCTTCCCAGACCAATTCCAGCCTTGATCAGCGGTCCCGCGACCTCAGGTCCATGGTCATCGACGCCCTCGACGGCGGCGGTCGCGGCCATGTCGGCGCCGCCCTGTCGATCATCGAGATCGTCCGTGTCCTGTACGACGACGTTTTGAAGGTGCGCCCCTCCGAGCCTCGCTGGCCGGATCGCGACCGGTTCATCCTGTCGAAGGGCCATGGATGCCTCGGCCTTTATGCGATGCTGGCGGACAAGGGGTTCTTTGACCGGTCGGAAATCGCGCAGCAGTGCCGCCCGGGCGCGCTGCTGGGCGGCCATCCCGAAATCCGCACGCCCGGCGTCGAGGCGTCGACCGGCGCGCTGGGCCACGGGCTCGGTATCGGCGTCGGCATGGCGCTCGCTGCCCGCATGCAGAAGCGCAACTCGCGTGTCTTCGTGCTGACCGGCGACGGCGAACTGAACGAAGGATCGGTGTGGGAGAGTGCGCTGATCGCCTCCAAGCACGCGCTGTCCAATCTCTGCCTGATCGTCGACTACAACAAGATGCAGTCCTACGGGCGCGTCGCCGACATCCTGCCGCTCGAGCCGCTGGGCGCAAAATTCGAGGCGTTCGGCTTCGGCGTTTCGGAAGTCGACGGGCACGACGTCGCTGCCCTGCGCCAGGTCTTCGCCGCGCCGGGCACGCCCAATCGTCCGCGCGCCGTCATCTGCCACACCGTCAAAGGCCGCGGCATCCCGATCTGCGAGCACAACGCGAGTTGGCACCACAAGGCCAAGCTGGCACCCGAGCAGGTTGCCGAACTCCGCCATGCCCTGGCAGCCACCTGATGCGCGAAACGAGCCTCCGGATGGTCCATGAGCTGGCCCGGCGCGATCCCCGCGTCGTCTTCGTCGGCTCCGATCTCGGCGCCGGCGCCCTCGACGCCATGCGCCAGGAATTCCCCGACCGCTTCTACATGGAAGGCGTTTCGGAAGCGGCGATCATCGGATTGGCCGCCGGCCTCGCGATGGATGGCTATATCCCCTATGTGAACACGATCGCGACCTTCATCACGCGGCGTTGCTACGAGCAGGTTGCCGTGGACCTGTGCCTTCACAACCTTCCCGTCCGCCTGATCGCGAACGGCGGCGGCTTGGTTTATGCGCCGCTGGGACCGACCCACATGGCGATCGAGGACCTGGCGATCATGCGCGCCCTGCCGAACATGGCGGTGACGGCGGTGGCCGACGCCGAAGAGATGAAGCGCTTCATGCTGGCCACGCTCGACTATCCGAGCCCGATCTACATCCGTCTCGGCAAGGGCGGCGACAAGGTGGTGACGCCTGCGGATCAGGTCTTCACCCTGGGCAAGTCCGTCGAGCTGAAGCCGGCGAAGGATGTTGCTTTCGTGACCACCGGCGTCATGGCAAGCCGCGCCTTGGGCGCTGCGGCACTCCTCGCCGAGCATGGCATCGAAGCCGGCGTCCTGCACATGCCGACCGTCAAGCCGCTGGACGACGTTGCCTTGCTGGCGCTGGCGCGCCGCGTGCCGCGCCTCGTCACGGTCGAGGAGCATTCGCGCATCGGCGGCCTCGGGTCGGCGGTCGCCGAGTTGTTGATCGACAATCGGCTGCCGACGCCATTGCTGCGGCTTGCCCTGCCTGACAGCTTCCCCGACGATTACGGGAGCCAGGAACATCTGCTCGAGGTCGCCGGCCTCGATCCGAAGGGTATTGCGCAATCGGTGCTCAAGTCATGAAGGTCCGCTACTCCTATCTCGGCCAGCAATTCGCCGATCCCGATCCGATCCTCGCCGAGATCAAGAAGCTGGTTGCGACCGGCGACTTCACGCTGGGCAAGCCGCTTGGCGAATTCGAGAAGCGATTCGCCGACCTGATCGGCGTGAAGCACGCGATCGGCGTCGGCTCGGGCACCGATGCGCTCAAGCTGCCGCTGAAGGCCGTGGGCATCGGCCATGGCGACGAGGTCATCACCGCGGCCAACACCTTCATTGCCACGGTCGGCGCCATCGCCGAGCTGGGCGCCCGGCCGGTGTTCGTCGACGCTCTCGATAATTTCTGCCTCGACGTGTCCCAGGTCGAAAAGGCGATCACGCCCCGGACCAAGGCGATCATGCCTGTGCATTTCACGGGCGAGATGCCGGACATGCCGGAGCTCGTGAAGATCGCGAAGAAGCACAATCTGCCGATCGTCGAAGATGCCTGCCAGGCTATTCTTGCCGAGTGCGACGGCAAGCGTGCCGGCACCTGGGGCGTCGCCGGCGGCTTTTCCCTGCATCCGCTCAAGAACCTGAACGTCTGGGGAGACGGCGGAATCACTGTGACCAACGACGACGACGTCGCGGCGCGCCTGCGACTGCTGCGGAACCATGGCATGGCCAACCGCGACGAGATCGAGATCCTTGGCTACAATTCCCGCCTCGACTCGCTGCAGGCGGTGGTCGGCAACTGGCTCATCCCGCAGACCGCCGAGATCACCGCCAAGCGCATCGAGAACGGCGCCTACTATGACCGGCATCTCGGCCAGATCAGCGGCGTCAAGATCCCGTCGCGGTCGCCGCGTATCAAGCGCGTCTTCCATCTCTACATGGTGTTCGCCGAGGATCGCGACGCGCTTCACAAGCACTGCCTCGATGCCGGCATCTCGGCGAAGGTGCACTATCCCATTCCGGTCTATCGCCAGCGGGGCCTGAGCCATTTCGGCTACAAGCAGGGCGATTTCCCGGTTACGGACCGGCAAGCCGATCAGGTTCTCAGTTTTCCCGTCGATCAACACCTGTCCCGCACGGAGCAGGACCATGTCATCGAAACGGTCCGCGATTTCTACGTTCGCCGACGCTAAGCCCGTCGCCTATGTCGACCTGAAGGCGCAGTTCGCCGAGGATCGCGACGATATTCTCGCGACCGTCGAGCGTGTGTTCGCCGAAGGCAACTTCATCCTGGGCGACACGGTCGAGGCGTTCGAGCAGGCATTGTCGAAACAGTTCGGATTCGACCATGTCGTGGCGCTCAACTCGGGAACGGACGCGCTTTTGCTCGCCTTGCTCGCCCTGGGCGTCAGACGCGGTGATGAGGTGATTACCCAGTCTAATTCCTTCGTGGCGTCGGCGTCGGCGATCGTGCATGTCGGCGCCAAGCCGGTCTTCGTCGACGTAAAGCCCGATCAATGCCTCGATCCCGAGAAGCTCGAAGCGGCGGTGACACCACGCACGCGCGCCATCATGCCCGTCCATCTCACCGGCCGCGTGTGCGACATGCCGGCCATCCAGGCCGTCGCCGACCGGCACGGGCTGGTGGTGATCGAGGATGCGGCGCAGGCGATCGGCTCGATGCTCATGGACAAGGCAGCCGGCGCCTGGGGAGACGCCGCGGCCTTCTCGCTCCATCCGCTGAAGAACCTGAATGCTGCCGGCGACGCCGGCTTCCTGACGACCAAGCGCGCCGACGTCGCAGACCGCGTGCGCCTGCTGCGCAATCATGGGCTGGTCGACCGCAACACCGTGGTCGAGTTCGGCCTCAATTCCCGCCTGGACACGCTGCAGGCCGCCCTGTTGCTGCGCCGCCTGTCGAGCTTGGAAGAAGTCACGCGCAAGCGGCGGGACAATGCCGCGCGCTACCGCGCGCTACTCGACCCGAAATACGTGTTCCATCCGCCCTGCCGCCAGGAAGAGTTCAACACGTTTCACACCTTCGTCGTTCAGGTCGACCGGCGCGACGAACTGCAGGCCTTTCTCAAGGAGCGCGGCATCGGGTCGGCGATCCACTACCCGATCCCCATCCATCTACAGCCGGCGGCCAGGGATCTCGACTGCAAGCCCGGCGAGCTGCCCGTGACAGAGCGGCAGGTCGGTCGCATCCTGTCCTTGCCGATCCACCAGTTTCTCACCGAGGCGGACATCGAACAGGTCGCGCGCACCGTCAACGGCTTCTTCCGATGAGCGGCAGCTTCATCGCCGGTCCTGACGGCGTCCTCGGCACGGCCTTCCTGCGGGACGGGTACGTCGTCAACCAGGTCGAGGACATGCCGTCGCTCGCGCGCATCCGGGACCGGCTGGCGGCGCTGGCCGCGGGCGAACTCGGCAAGGCGGCGCCCAACGCACCGCAGGATTTTCTCGACGGCATCCACAAGCTCGTCCCGATCGAGAAGCTGAACGAGTTCCGCGTCAGCCTGATCGGCAAGATCAACGCTGAATCGTGGGTGCGGGAGGCTTACTATCGCCTCGCCGAAAAGGCGCTGCATGCGCTGGTCGGCAACGAGCTTGCCATGCAGCGGCGCGTCAACCTGTCGATCCAGTTGCCGGACGACGAAAGCTCGCTGCTTCCGGCACATGCCGACACCTGGTCCGGCGATTCGCCGTTCGAGGTCGTGCTCTGGCTGCCGATGGTCGATTGCTTCGACACCAAGAGCATGTTCGTCCTGCCCCCTGAGGTGAACGCTCGCATCGCGCCGTCGCTCGCCAGGTACGAAGGGGAGGGCATCGAAGCGCTGTTCCGCGAACACGAGTCGGAGTTCCGATACCTCACGGTCAACTACGGCCAGTATCTCCTGTTCGATCAGAACCTGATCCACGGCAACAGGATCAATCGCGAGAAGACGACGCGATGGACCTTCAACTGCCGGTTCAAGGGCCTGTTCACCCCCTATGCCGACAAGAAGCTGGGGGAGTTCTTCGAGCCGATCACGCTGCGACCGGCGACCCGCTTGGGCCTTACCCACCGGCCTCCCGGAAACTTCCGTGGCTGATCGCAAGGGCTATCGCGGCTATATCGGTACGCGCCCGCTCAACGGCAGCCGCACGCCCCAGTCGGTGCAGAACCTCGTCGTTCGCGACTACGCGCAGCGCAACAAGCTGCAATACCTGCTGTCTTCCGTCGAATACTCGATGCCGAACTGCTACCTCATGCTGAACGAGGTGCTGGCGGAGCTGCCGAAGCTCGAAGGCATGATCTGTTACAGCCTCTTCATGCTGCCGGCCGATGCGGACAGGCGGCTGGCCGTCTATCGACGGATGCTGGAAGGCGGCGGCGTGTTGCACGCTGCGCTCGAGGCGCAGACGCTGAAGGGCGAAGAGGATATCCAGCGCTGGGAGGATATCTGGCTGGTGCAGCAGGCCCTTGCCTTGTCCCCGACGGTGATCTGATGGCCCGAATCGATTTCCTGCAGGACATGCACTCGAAGACGAAGCGCGACTATGTCGGCCGCGTCACGCAATACGACAAGACCGAGTGCGCGGTTGTCGCCAAGCAGTTCGGGGCCGATTACTGGGATGGCCCGAGGCAGTTCGGCTACGGCGGCTATCGCTATGACGGCCGGTGGCGGCCTTTGGCGGAGCGCCTGGCGGCCCATTACGGCCTCAAGGCCGGCGAGCGCCTGCTCGATGTCGGCTGCGGCAAGGGCTTCCTGCTCTACGAACTGAGCCAGGTCGTGCCCGGCCTTGTCATCGAGGGGCTCGACGTTTCCGCCTACGCCCTGGACAACGCGAAGCCCGAAATCCAGGAGAAGCTGCATCTCGGCACGGCCGACGCGCTGCCCTTCGCTGACAAGAGCTTCGACGCCGTGGTGTCGTTCGGCACCCTGCACAATCTTCCCGTGGAGCGCGCGGTCAAGGCTTTCGCCGAGATCGCGCGGGTGAGCCGGGGCGCCCGCAACCATGTGATGGTCGAGTCCTTCCGCAACGAGCAGGAGAAGACCAACCTCATGTACTGGCAGCTGACCTGCGAAAGCCTGCTTTCCATCGAGACATGGGAATGGATCATGGGCCAGGCCGGCTACCGTGGCGACTATGGCTTCATATTCTTCGAATAGGCGGCTCGGCGGAGCGCTGCCGGGCCACGAATCGATTGAAAGCTGGAGTGACTGAAGATGGCACGTGCACTTGTTACGGGGGCCGCCGGTTTCATCGGTAGCCATCTCGTCGACCGGCTGCTGGCGGATGGCCATTCCGTCATCGGCATCGACAACCTTGCCTGCGGTTCGGACGTCAACCTGGCGGCGGCCATGCGCAACCCGTCGTTCCGGTTCCATGTCGCGGATGTCGCCGAGTTCGCCAGCATTGCGCCTTTCTTCAAGGACGTGGACTGGGTCTTCCACCTCGCCGCGCTCGCCGACATCGTCCCGTCGATCCAGCAGCCCGTTCCCTATCACCGCGCCAATGTGGACGGGACGATTTCCGTTCTCGAGGCGAGCCGCGCGGCGGGCGTGAAGCGCCTGGTCTACGCCGCCTCGTCTTCCTGCTACGGCATTCCCGATGCCTATCCGACGCCGGAACAGGCGCCGCCACGGCCCATGTATCCCTATGCGCTCACGAAATGGATGGGTGAGCAGTATGTGCTGCATTGGGCCCAGACCTACGGCTTGCCGGCGGTCTCGCTGCGCTTCTTCAACGTCTATGGGCCGCGGGCGCGGACAAGCGGAACCTATGGCGCGGTTTTCGGGGTCTTCCTGGCCCAGAAACTGGCCGGCATTCCCTATACCGTCGTCGGGGACGGCACCCAGACACGCGACTTCACCTTCGTGACGGATGTCGTGGCGGCGGTGGTTGCGGCTGCCGAGAGCGAGGCTGTCGGCCTCTCGATGAACGTCGGCTCCGGCAATACCTACAGCGTCAACCGCCTGGTCGAACTGCTGGGCGGGCCGGTCACCTACATTCCGAAACGGCCGGGCGAGCCGGACTGCACTTTTGCCGACACCTCGCTGATCCGACGGACGTTGAACTGGAGCCCCCGCATCACGCTCGAGGAAGGGGTGCGGCGCATGTTGGAGAATATCGACTACTGGCGAAACGCCCCGGTGTGGACGAAAGAACGTATCCACGACGCCACCGCCGATTGGTTCAAGTATCTCGGCCGCACGTCATAGAAGGTCGGTCGGCCGGATATTGGCCGCGCGTTCTTCGGGCGTGAGGGAAAGCCCGACCGAGGCATGCTTGGCGGCCGATCGGGCGGCAGCTTCCAGCACCGCCATGACCGCCAGCGCCTGAAGCGGCGTCACCACGGTTTCCAGGCGGCCGTTCAGCGCCTCGACGATCCCCCTGTAGTAGAGCCGCTGATCGCCGGCGACGGCAGGCAAGGTGCGCGACTGGCCTCTCTTGTCGAACGCGACAAGGGGATCGGGATCCTCTCCCCAGCCCGGGGCTCCCGGCCTGGCGCCGCCGCGCAACTGCTGTTCCTGGCGATCGGCGAGTCGCTTCACCAGGCTGCCGTCGGTCCCGTGGACCGTGAAGCGCGCTGTGCCCCCGGCGGTCAAGGAGCCGGTATGCAGGATGACGCGCCGTTCCTGATAATCGAGCACCACATGCGCCCAATCGTCGGTGGCGGCGCCCTTGCGCTGTTTCGCGAAATTGCCCTGCACCCTTTCGGGCAATCCGAAGAGCTGCAAGGCTTGGTCGACCAGATGCGGTCCGATATCGAACCACGCGCCGCTCCCCGGGCGCGGCTGCTCGCGCCATCGTCCCCAGACTTCCGGGCGGAAGCGATCGAAATGCGACTCGAAATGCGTGACCCTGCCGACCAGGCCCTCGGTGATGGCTTTGCGTACGGTCAGAAAGTCGCTGTCCCAGCGGCGATTGTGGAACGCCGACAAGAATACGCCGTGGCGGTCGGCCAGGGCGATCAACTCGCGGGCCTCGGCCAGATCGACCGTGAACGGCTTTTCGATGACCACGTGCTTGCCAGCGGCGAGGGCCGAGCGCGCGATCGAGGCATGGCTGTCGTTCGGCGTGGCGATCACGACCAGATCGACTTGTCCGGACGTGGCGATCGCCAGGGGATCGAAATCCACCGCGATATCGGGCAAGTCCGCACGCACCTTCGCGGCATCGCTCGACGCAACCGCCACGAGCTCGAGACCCGGCACCGCCTGGATCAGCGGCGCATGGAACGTCTTGCCGGCCAGACCATAGCCGCAGAGGCCTACGCGAACGATGGGGGGAGGGCCCGCCATAGCGGTCTCAGGAATTCCCGGGCCGGTCTGGTCCACCCCATGTGGAAGATACGTTTTCACGCCCGAATTTCGGCCGATGCGGCCTAGTGCGGAGTAAGGATTCTTCGTCTATTAGGCTTCCTGCCATGGACATCAATGCGTCCTCCCTGTACGCCAACCCGGCATGCGTGTGAAGTTGTCGGCTCTGGCGGCCTCGAAGATCTTCTTCTATCGGATTGATTTTGCAGTGTTTAACATGCTTTTGATCGAAGGCGATCGGGTCGCTTTGCGCAAGGCGGTCTCCGATTGCTTGTTCCCAGTCCAGATGGGGCGCATTCCCCGGCTTCCATGCAGCAAGAACGCTTTCCAGCCCGACGCTTACATGCACAGCCTGTGTGATTCAAAATGAAAACCTGCCGCCTCTGTTCCAGCCGGAACCTGACCGACGCCATCGACCTGGGCGCCATGCCGATCGCCCACCGTATGCGCAAGCAGCGGGACGAGGCAGATCAGCGCTATCCGTTCCACAACATCGTGTGCCGTGACTGCGGGTTGATGCAGATCGCGGACCCGATCGATCCCGAGGAACTCTATCGGGATTTCAACTTCTGCTTCTCCAGCTGGAAGCCGCAGCCGCATATCGCTGCGGAGTTCGCGATGATTTCGCGCACTTTCCCGGGAAAATCGATGCTGGAGATCGGCAGCAACGATGGCCTGTTCCTGATGGAAGCCCGCAAGAACGGCTTCGGTCCGCTGCTCGGCATCGAGCCCAATCGCCTGGCGACCGAGCAGGCGCGCACGGGCGGCCTTCCGATCGTTAATGAGATGCTGACGCCGGCGCTCGCGGCCGATCTTGTGGTCAAGCACGGGAAGTTCGATACCATCGTGGTGCGGCAGGTGCTCGAGCACCTGCTGGATATTCCTGGCTTCTTCAAGTGTGTGGACCTGCTGCTTGCGCCACAGGGCGTCCTGTTCGTCGACGTGCCCGATGTCGAGCAGGGCATGCGGAGTGGCGACGCCACGATGCTTTGGGAGGAGCACGTCAATTCCTTCACGGCGCCCGTGCTCGAAAGCGCCCTGGCGCGCTTTGGCTTCATTGTCGTCGAAAGCGAGCGATACAATTTCTCCGGGGGAACGATTGCCGTCGCGGCACGACGCGGCGCCGTTCAGCGGACGACTCTCGATCTCGAAAAGCATCTGGCGGTTGCGGACAAGTTTGCCGAGCGCGTCGAAGGATACCAGAAAAGGCTGAAATCCGTTCTTGGCCGGGCACGCGATGCGGGGTTTGGCGTGGTGCTCTACGGTGCGGGCAATCGAGCGTGCACCTTGACCAATTCAGGAGATCTCAAGAGCCTGATCGACTATTCAGTGGACGATCAGGTGGAGCGGCAGGGGCTTTTCATGCCGGGCACTGGAATACCCGTCCGGTCGTCTGCGGCGCTCGCACAGGAGGGGCGGCCGTTTCTCTGTCTGTTGGCGGTGAACAACGAACACGAGACGAAAGTGGCCGCCAAGGTTCGGGATCTGGCCGGTGCCGCCGCGCACATCTTCACCAGTCTGTCGCCCGCGGATATCCACTCGGAACTGGATCGCGTATCGGCGCTGCTCGATCGCGAAAGCGCATCATGAGCAATCCGCCGCCCGCGGGTAAACTCTACTCCTACTATCGCGATTCGGGCATTTCACCGACGTTCGGCTCGCTGCAGACCGAGGCAGACCTCGATCGGTTCTGTGAGCAACGGGCCAGAATCTTCACGCTGAAGCTGCAGATGCCGCCGGAAATGTTCCGGGATGCGCGGCTGCTGGAGTTCGGGCCGGACACAGGGGAGAATGCGCTCGCCTTCGCGCGCTGGGGTGCCCGGATCGAGCTGGTCGAGCCGAACACAGCAGTGTGGCCGCAGCTGCAGGCATATTTCCGCCATTTCGGACTCGAGAACCAGTTGCTCGGTCTCCACGACAAACCGATCCAGGAGTTCGCGCCGGCAGAGCAGGCGGACATCGTCGTTGCCGAAGGGTTCATCCACACCGTCAAGCCGGAGAAGCAGTGGATCGACGTCGTGCGGCAGGCGGTCAGGCCCAACGGTTATCTGATCCTTTTCTACTATGAACGCCGGGGCCTTCTCATGGAGGTCTTCCACGCGGCGCTCTATCGTGAATTCCGCCGAATGGCGGGCCAGAAGGGGCCTGACGCGGCGCGCCGGCTCTATGGCGCCAAATGGGACGCGATCGCCCATGTCAGGCGGTTCAACTCATGGGTCATGGACGTTCTCGAGAATCCCTATACACACTCGCAATTCACGCTGGACGCGCCGCGCCTGATCCAAATGATGGCCGAGTCGGATTTCGAGCTTCATCAGTCGTGGCCTCGGTATCGCGATGACCTGAGAATGCAGTGGCACAAGGCACCGGAGTCACCAAGCTCGATTGCAGCGGAAGTCGACAGCCATTTGCAACGCAGCGCGCTCAGTCACGCGCTGGGCCGGACGCTCTATTGCATCGGCGACAACGCCAGCGTCGCTGCGGTTGGCCGTCAGGTCGACGAGCTTCTTCATGCGGTCGATCAGGCGTTGGATGTGGGCGGTCGGCAAGCCTGGACATCGGTTGCAAAGGGTTTCGTGGGGCTGCAGTCGAGTATCGACCGCGACAATACAATCTACGCCCCATCAGCAGAGGCGCGTCGTTCAGCAAAGGCTATGCTCGACTCTGCCAGCCGTTGCGCGACTCTCGCAGCGGATGGTGATGCGGAAAGACTGGCAACATTTGCCAATGCCGATCAGTCCTTCGTTTCCTTCTGGGGGCAGCCGGCGCACTACAGCGTCTTCAGAAAGCGGGCACGGACAGACCTGTAGATCGAGCTGCTCAAATCGCCGGAAGCCGCCAGGATTTACGCGGAGTATTTCGACTCTCCAGTGCCATCGAAGTCGAGAGGATTTCCTCCACAACGATCAGCGCTTCGGCCTCGGCTTTCTCCCATTCGCCGGAGGGAGGCTTGGCGGAGAACCTTATGGGGATCCGCAGATACGTCGCGCGGATATCGCCCCAGAGACCTGACAACCATAGTCCAACATCTTTTGGCGTCATAATGTTGGAAGAATTTCTATCGTGTCCCATCAATGGGTCGGCTTCGACTGCAAATACAGAAATAGATGTATCCTGAATAAAGTGCAGTCGATTGGATGGAAATCCCGCGCGATCCATGAAGCGGCTATCGACTGGATCGATGCTGATTTCATAGGGATGAGTACTCGCCGAGGCGCGAATGCAGGTGGGATGATAGTGAGTGGAATGGGCCAGCACGCCAGTACTGCCTACTTTCCAGCACAGATAGATTGGCATGGATGTAAAATGCTCAGAGTGGACAAAGAAATTGTCCAGCATGTGATGAACATAGAGTTCCGCGGTCTCTGCTTCGGATATCGGAAGCGATCCATCACTCTGGCGATAGTGCTTTTCGAGGATTTCCCGAACTTCCTCACCGAGTCGGATGCCTGTAACGAGCACGACATCGGCGCCGCTTCTCATGATGCGCGAGATTTTTCCTAGCGAACCATCGCTCAAAAGAACATCTGCTCCTAGGGGGATCACGTAGCCGTCAACCGAGCGAGCGACACCTAACGTCACATAGTGTGCCGTAGACATCAGAAGGAACTTGCATGTGCGCCTGTAGTACAGGCCAAGCTCCTTGCCGTAGTGATTGTCCATTCGTGAACTATAATCGGTCAGATCATCTGCGTAGTTGACGAAATGGACGCGGGCATAGCTGAGGATTGGCTGGAACCTGGGGTCTCCATTCAATGCTTCCTGGATGTCCGCTGGACAGAAGACGACGAAGTGGACGGGATGTTCCTTGGCGAGTGCCGGCAGATTGCCGGGTGCAAGTAGTGCCGCGCAGTAGAGTTCGACAAAGTTCTCAGCAAATTCTGCCCCCCACACAGGACAAACAATCAAGTATGGCGCTGGACCTGAGTCGGGCCGTGCAACCTTGGTTGCCAATGAGAGTTTCCAGTCGTCAAAGTTGTCAGAGAGCATGAAATAAAACCTTGCAAACTCATCATCTGGATCAAGTCGCCTGATGCTGTCGAAGAAGTTTCGTGTATCGTGCGGTGTGCCGTGGCGCAGGAGTGTGATGCCGGCCTCGTGCCTCAGGCGCGCATGGTTCGGATTGGCACGAAACGCCTGGCGGTAAATGGCGAGCGAGTCCTGGTGCCGATTCACCCGATCATACATGACCCCAAGCTGGATTGCGGCTTCGGGGCAAGGTTGGAGTGCCCATGATTTTTCCACTTTCACAATCGCCTCGGCGATGTCGTGAGGGTTTGCCGCCCACATCTCCTGGCCCTGCTGAAGGAGAGCCTCGGCAATTGCAGGGATAAAGCAGAGCTTCGGCTCTTCAGTGCCGGGCTTGGGGGGCCTTTGGAACAGGCGTCGCAGCTGGGAAATCATGATGTCTGATAGGATTTCGTGGCAGGAATGACTCTCAGATGCCGAATTCACGACAGCGGGAAGAATCGGTCGACTTTCCCGCGCTTCTCGAAATTTCTGATGGCGAACACAGCATTGCTGCTGAGCGGATGTTCGTACCTTGCATACTTCGTTGATGTCCAGTCATTGAGAACTGCACTGGAGACGGTGTGCAGGATACGCCCCCAAAAGCCCTTCACACTGCTTCTTTGGAGCCGGAATTCAGATTCTTGACGACTTGGCGCATCTGAGTTAGCGAAACGCACTGGGTTCCCGTTACCACCGACGCTATCGCGCCTGTGTGGTCGCCTTGTGGTGACGGGAGATGTGAATCGCGAAATGGGATTTTGGCACGTCGAGGGGGCTGTTGGGGCGGCTTTCGTCGCCGGCCGGTCCCTTGGGAGTGCGGATGAGTAGTGTGGAAATCATTATGAGACTTCCATCAACCGTGCGCCAATTCTGGCTTCGAAGCAGGCCTCGGCTACACCCGCCAGAGATCGTTAAGACTGATTTTCACCAGCTATACTTTCGGGCTCAGGCGCTCGCACGAGTCGGCGCATTCGATCTGGCCATGCCCCTGTATCAACGGGCGCTCGACCTGGAGCCGATGTTCGACGAGGCGCTTGAGGGGCTGGGACAAGCGCTGGACGTCCTCGGCTACATCGAACTCGCCGCGGAGAAATACGCTGCCGCCCGTCGGATTCGTGCCGAGACGCGGCTGGGCGCGCCTGATCGCCATTTTGTCCTTCGTCAGCGCGGTCATTTCAGGGCCGAAGTGCTGGCCTACGATAACGTGATCTGGTCGCTGAAGAAGAACACGCTTCCCTACATCGCGCGTGGCAACGCCTTTTTGGCGTCCGGGCAACCGGATGCAGCGCTGGCAAATTACAATCAAGCTCTCAGACTCAAGCGTGATCTGCCTGCCGTCGCGGCATTGAAGGGTGAAGCGCTATCTATACTTGGACGCTACAGCGAGGCGGTTGAATCCCTAAGTGTCGCCGTCGAGGCGCGGCCAAATGATGCCGAGGCGTTGGGGGGGCGCGCAATTGCCCGGCTCGGTCTCGGCTTGCTCGGGGAAGCGAACACCGACTGGCGGCGGCAATTCGAGCTCCTGCAGGGCCGCGCTGCCGCGTGTGCCTGCGTCGCTCTGCGGATGGCCGATTGGGCCTTGGCATTGCCCGAGCTGGACCGGGCGCTCGAAAAGGAGCCCCATGATCCCTACTGGCATCTCTACCGCCTGACGGCGCGGCGCCGGTTGGAAATGCCTGCCGACCTGGCTGACCTGCCCTCCATTGGAGGCTGGCCTGGAGCGCTTCTTGCCCTCCACGCGGGTCGCATTACACCGGATGAAATCCTTAAACGGGCGGACACTGACGACCGACACGCCGAGGCAATATTCCAATTGGGCGTGTTGGCCTTCGACCGAGATCGCAAGGTAGCTGAAGCGTATTGGCAGGAGTTGGTCGAGCGCTTCCCGCCGTCCCTGATCGAGCATGCGACGGCGCGCAACGAACTGGCCCGGCGTCCTTCCTAGCTGCGCCGTCAACGCGAGGATCCGATGTTTTCTGTCATAGTTTATGGCCGCAACGACAGTCACGGCTACAATCTCCACAAGCGAGCGGCGATCAGCTTTAACGCGATCGCTGAAGTCATGTCCGATCCGGACGACGAGATTCTTTTCGTCGATTACAACACGCCTGACGATCATCCGACATTTCCCGAGGCTATTCAGGACACGCTCACCGACAAAGCGAAGCAGGTCCTGCGGATCTTCCGCGTGCGGCCGGAGCAGCATGTCCACCTGAAATCCAAGACGCATCTGGTGGCGCTGGAGTCCCAGTCCCGCAATATTGCTCTGCGCCGGTCAAACCCGAGGAATCGTTGGATCCTCTACACCAACACCGACATGCTACTAGTGCCGCGCCGCGAGGGCGAGTCACTCAGCATGATATTCGGAGACTTGCCGGACGGATTCTATCAGATCCCGCGCTTCGAGCTGCCGGAGATGCTGTGGGAAGCGGCGTTCGATCGTCGGGATCCGGCGGGCAATCTCACCAAGTTGCGGGACTGGGCAGTCCGCTTTCATCTCAACCAGGTCGTGCACAATTTCATGCCCATGAAATATGACGCGCTGGGCGATTTCCAGGCGGCATTGCGCGAGGACATGTTCACCATTCACGGCTTCGACGAGGATATGCTGCTCGGCTGGCATTGCGATTCCAATCTCGCTGCGCGCCTGGCGCTGTACCGTGGCCGTGTCGATACACTTATCGACAAGGTGTTCGGCTATCACTGTGATCATACGCGCGTCGCCGCGGTCAACAACAAGGGCCGGCTAACCAAGATGAACGACCAGGATCGATTCATTTGGGATGTGTCGTCGCCTTATTTGCCATCGCAGGCGGATACCTGGGGGTGGCCCGACGTCCAGATCGAAGAGATACGTCTGGATCGCGACACATCTTACGAGCGTTTCGTCGCCGGGCTTAGCGCCGCCATGGAACCGGCAACCGAGCCTTATCGCTCGACCAACCTCGATTGGCATCTGTATTCTGATCTAACCTATGACTTGCATCACACCTTGCCTTTCGTTTGCGATCAGGTCCTTACCTATCCGCGATCGACGGCGGTGATGTTGGTCGCATCCAGGGCCGAGCTCGTTTCGAGCTTTACAAAGGCATGGTCGGCCATGGGCTTTACGGGCTCGGTGCTGATCCCGAGCGAGTGCAAAGGTTTGCCAGAGGCGCATCCAAGCATCAAAACCGGTGCCTTCTCGGACCTTGTTGGCATGGCGGACCTGTTCATTTTCGAATTTGGCCTGGCTTCTCAGACCCAGAGAGAAACCGTCCGACTCGGCCGGAGCGCAAGTCCGTCCGACACCAAGTCCCTGAATACGGTGGCTCGGCTATTCGCGTTGGCCGCTTCCATCGAACCCGAGACCAGGCCGAAGGGTCGCCGTCTTCCGCGGCGGTTCATCGGAGTCAACGTGATCTACAACAAGTTCTGGCCGCTGTTCACGGACCATATCGTCGCGAACATCAATCCGTTTTGCAGCCAAGTCCTTGCTGGAATTCCACGGCGCGATGCGTCCCTGAAGGGCAAGGTCCTGCGATTTCGGGGAAGGATCGGAGTCTAGCCGCTACCACTAGCCGCTACTTGGAGACTGAACTGGGGTCCAGGAATGCCTTGAAGGCTGCGACGAGGCGGTCTCTGGGTGTCGGCGGCGTATAGGGAATCCAGGGAGCGGGATAGAATCTTGGCGCGCCGGCTTCGAATGCAGCAATGTAGTCACGGTAGGGTATCGCCGCGGCAGCTTCCGTCTGCATCTGGCCCGCGAGCAGTTCCAGCGCGGTATCGATATCGAATACGCCTGCCAGCTTGTCGCAAAAGGTCAGAACGAGCTCGGCTGCGGAGTCTGGTTGGTTCCATATGGAAAAGATTGCGGCGAGCTTCGCCATCTTCTCCGGTCTCATGGTGGCGCCAACGTTCTGCCAGTCGAGGCCGGCGGGATCCCGGGAATAAAACGCTTCAGCTTGATAGGGACGGCCTGTCACGGACTGAGCTGGCGATGTGATCGCGAAAGGCGAAGGAAGCGCAGACATCGCGTAGTTGCGGACATCCAGAGCAAACAACTCGAATCCACGCGCCCGCATGAAGCGATCGGTATTGTGGAAGGTGTGCTCCCACGCATCAGGCCCGCCGTTCAGATTGACCTCAAGGCGCGCCCCGAGCAGCCCGAGTTCGTCGAATTGGCCGTCGAACGAGTGCAGCACTTCGAAATCTGGACCGTCGATGTCAATCTTGAGCAAGTCGGCATCCGACCAGCCGAGTTGTTTCAGGACGGTGGGAACAACTACCACCTTGCTGGGATCGGCCAGATTCGTCATTCCCCAGGCGTTATGCAGCAACTTTTCCTTGAGGGACGCCGCCTTAAGGTGCTCCTGCTGCAACTCGGCCATCCGGCCGGCGCTCGTGCGGGGGAAGGCGTTGCGGACATAGCGCGATTTTCCAGCGACTTGGATGGCAAACGGGTGATCGTGCTGCAGCCCGACAAATCCCGCGATGTACTTGATGTCGGCATGCGTTTCAGCGGCCGTGAGGCGTTCGCATTCGTCGACACTGGCGTCGAAGGCAAGCGCTCTCAATCGAGGGCCAAACACACGCCAGGCAGGATCGATTCCCCCGGAACATCCGACGTCGATGAAGGTGAAGCGTTCGGATTTGAGACTACCCGCGACAAACGCGGCAAACGCTGTGCTCATGGGACTTCATAGATATCGGCCAGACTCACCAGCGTCAAATCACCGGAATTGCCCACTGGCATTAGCAACGACAGGTCCGGCTAGTTGCGCACCCAATCTGTGTGTGCGATTTCCTCGTTGATCTTTATGAGCACCGGACAAGCCAAATGATCAAGAAGTTCTCACTATTGATAGTATTCGACGCGGTCATCGTGGCCGCCATTTTTGTTGTAAGTCTCGTCTACTATGGCGACGTCTACGCCAAGCAGGAAATGAAGTTCAGCTTTTATCAAAAGTACTTTTATTCGGCGGTCAATGTTTATTGCCTCAAAGACCCTGACGGTAGACAGTATAATGCACCCGGGACTCAGGAGCTAAACGAGAGGATTGATCTCGCGAATATCTCATGCAGTGAGCTTGAGAAGAGTCCCAAGCATGCGGTGTCCTATTTTAACGGATGGCACGACACTCATCCGATCCTCTCGACGCTGATCGGCTACAATTGGCGATTGGCAGGACTTACATGGGAAGCGCTGTGGCCAATGGTCGGGTCGCTTGCCGCGCTGACCGTGTTGGCCTTTTACCTCATTCTGCGGTGCTTTGGATTACCCTGGTATATTGCGTTGCTGCTGTTCCCGGCGACCATTCCGTTCCCTTTGTTTGAACAGAATTTGTTTTTCCTAAGAGATTTTTCAAAAGTTCCCTTCATTTTGCTCGCATTCGCGCTTCTCGGAATCTTGTTTAAATCTGGTTTGACGTACAGATCGCGCCTGCTGGTACTAGCTTCGTCCACCTGCGTAGTCTCGATCGGAATGGGGTTTCGCCAGGACACTTTGGTGCTGATGCCGGCGATCGTAGCCGGCGCTGCATTTACCTCGTCAGTGAGTGGCAGAAAAGACGTCTTGCGCTTTGCTGGTGATGTTGCAGCGATCTTGTCGACCTTCATTCTGACAGGGTTGGTTGTTGATATTTTGAGAACCAGTCAGGTGGCTCAACTGCAAGGATACCCGCATTTCATCGTCCAGGGCTTTGCGGATGACTTCTGGAAAGCGGCTCGTGCGGAGCTTGCAGGCATTTCGTTTCTTCCCTTGTACAGCGACATGGTCGCCTGGGCGGCGGTGGATGCAAACACTACGGAGAAAGTAGAATATTTCGCCAGTCTGGATCCGACATACACGACCAGTGGATTCAACCTCATCCTGAAGTATTCCAGCTTGTCGGCGGCCGATATGGTGACGCGAGTGTTCAGCGGATTGTCGGCTGTTTCTCACTCATATTGGGCCATACCTCCCGTAGGCGGCTGGCTTCTACTGCTGCTGGTGCTCATCTGCGTCGGCAAATGGCGTCTTGGCTTCTTCCTGATTTTCACGATCTTGAGCCTGGCGGCGGCGGGAAGCATCCAATTCTCACCACGCCATATCATACATCTCCTCATGCTGGACCGCGTCGTACTCGTCATCATCGTTGCCGCCTTGCTGGGCGCAGGGTGGCAGTACGTGACATCCAGGCTGGACATAAGAGCCGGGCTTGCACTCGGAACGGGTACCGCTGGCACTGTCGCGCTGGTCGCGATTGTTGTCGGCGCTCATTTTGTCCAGCAGGCTAACTTGAGCCGGGTCAAAAGTAGCCTGGAAGCATTGCCGTGGTTTCCCAGCCAGGAAGCCTATAGAGGGCAATTCCCGAACCATGCCGAGGCGATCGAACGTTTCACAATCGATCTCGGCAAATGCTCTGCGGACAGATTGGAGGCGGTGGTCGAGGTCGAGGGTCGGAAATGGACTCGGCCATTGGAGCGGCTGGACGGAACTCCGCGATCAGTCTACTTCGCCGTGTTCAACCCTGCGATTTCGACGGCGACGGTCGATGTCGTGCCACGGGAATGCGTCACCCAGCGCGCCTGGGGGCCGCTCGGCGACGGGTCGATTCCGCCGCTGCAGTTTTTCGATCCGGAGGCGGCATTGAAGCAGCAAAGCATTATGCGTCACCTTGGCAATATCGCTTCTTCGCTCCTGTAGCAAAATAGGCCCCGGAATACGGGCGGCCCAGCGCCCGAACCGGCGGATGATCGGGGCCGCTTTCCTCCGCGAACTATGCTAGGTGAGCGGCCGTCACAGGCGAAAGGTGGGATCGAAAGATGACGGCCGGCAACAAGACGCAGACCTCGGCTGGAGAACAAGCCGAGGAAATCCGGCGGCAGATCCACGATCTCGTGGCCCAGTATCACACGCTGAAACATGCGACGCCGGCCTTCGAGCCCGGCACCTCAGCGGTGCCGGTGTCGGGCCGGGTCTATGGCGCCTCCGACATGCAGATGCTGGCCGATTCGATGCTCGATTTCTGGCTGACGACGGGGCGTTTCAACGAGGCCTTCGAGAAGCGCTTTGCCGAGCGGGTTGGCGCCAAGCATGTCATCACTGTCAATTCCGGCTCCAGCGCCAACCTGGTGGCTTTCTCCACCCTGACGTCGCCGCGGCTGCGCGACCGTCAATTGAAGCCGGGCCACGAGGTCATCACCGCGGCCACCGGTTTTCCCACCACCGTCAATCCCACACTGCATTGGGGCCTCGTGCCGGTGTTCGTGGATGTGAAGCTGAAAACCTACAACATCGATCCCGGCCAGATCGAAGCCGCGATCACGCCGAAGACTCGCGCCATCATGATCGCGCACACGCTTGGCAATCCTTTCGACATCGCGCCCATCAAGGCGCTGTGCGACAAGCACGGGCTGTTCCTGGTCGAGGATTGCTGCGACGCGCTGGGCGCCACCTACGATGGTAAGCACGTCGGCACTTTCGGCGACGTCGCCACCTGCAGCTTCTATCCTGCCCATCACATCACGATGGGCGAGGGCGGGGCGGTGTTCATGAACAACACCAACTTCAAGAAGATCGCGGAGTCGTTCCGCGACTGGGGTCGCGATTGCTACTGCGAGCCGGGCAAGGACAATACCTGCCTGAAGCGCTTCAAGTGGAAGCTCGGCGACCTGCCGCACGGCTACGACCACAAGTACATCTACTCCCATCTCGGCTTCAACCTGAAGATCACCGACATGCAGGCAGCGGTGGGCTTGGCCCAGATGGATCGGCTTGAGGGCTTCATCGCCGATCGCAAGCGCAACTTCGCGACGCTGAAGGCGGGACTGGAAGAGCTCGAGGAATATCTGATCCTCCCGGAGGCGACGGCGCGCTCGGAGCCGTCATGGTTCGGCTTCCCGATCACGGTCCAGCCGGGGGCACCTTTCACGCGCGACGAACTCGTGCTGCATCTCAACGACAAGAAGATCGCCACGCGGCTGCTGTTCGGCGGCAATCTCATCCGCCAGCCCTACATGATCGGGCGCGAGTTCCGCACCATCGGCGACCTGCCGAACGCCAACCTCGTCGTGACCAACACGTTCTGGATCGGGGTCTATCCCGGCCTGGGCCAGGCCCAGCTTTCCTACGTGCTCGATGTGATCCGGGCCTTCTGCAAAGGCCGCGGGTAAGGGCAGGTAGGTGGCTGTCGACCTCCTGCCCTTCGAGCGACGCCTTTTAGGCGAGCGGATCCTCGTCACCGGTCACACCGGATTTACCGGCAGTTGGCTCTCGGCTTGGCTTGCGGGAATCGGGGCGGAGGTCCACGGGCTGGCCCTGGCGCCTGAGACAAGTCCAAATCTGTTCGACTCGGCGCGCATCGGCGAGATCGTGCGCCACCGGTTGCTCGACGTCCGCTCGACGGTCGATGTCATGCGTTGCCTGGACGAGGTCCGGCCCTCGGTGCTAATTCACCTTGCCGCCCAGCCGTTGGTCCGGCGCTCCTATCGTGAGCCCGTCGAGACGTTCGCCGTCAATGTGATGGGCACTGCCAACGTGCTCGAGGCGGCGCGGGCCTGCGGGGTGCGTGCAGCCGTGGCCATCACCACGGACAAGGTCTATCGCAACCGTGAATGGGATCGACCCTATAGCGAGGTCGATGAGCTGGGCGGCAAGGATCCCTACAGCGCGTCGAAGGCCTGCGCGGAGCTGGTCGCCGCCTCGTATCAGGCAAGCTTTGGCGCGGGTGGGCCGCCCATCGCGACGGCGCGGGGAGGCAACATCATCGGTGGCGGCGACTGGTCGGAAGATCGGCTGATCCCGGATTTCGTCAGGGCGATCCTGGCGGGCAAGCCGATCGTCTTGCGCAATCCCGGCGCAACGCGCCCGTGGCAGCACGTCCTGTCGCTGTGCCATGGCTACCTGATGCTGGCCGCGGCACTTCTGGACAGGCCGGCCGAGCATGTCGGTGGCTGGAACCTTGGGCCGACGTCGGACGAGATCGTACCCGTCGGCGCGGTTATCGAAAGACTGTCCGGCAAGTGGCGGGCGCCTCAGGTGAAGATCGAGCCGGCCAACCTTGCAGAAGCGCAACTTCTGGCGCTCGACAGCACCAAGGCGCGGACCAGGCTCGGATGGCATCCGCCCTGGCCGCTGGACACAGTCCTCGCGCGTACGGCCGAGTGGTATCGCGATTTTCACGACGGCCGCACGGATGCCCGGACACTGCTCGACCGTCAGATCGCCGAGTATCGCCAGGCTATCGGCAAGGTCTGAGCGTCAGTCCTCGCGTACGGCGACGACAAGTAGCGAACCTCCGAACGGCAGGGAGACGCCGGTTGCGATGATCGCGCGCTCGACGGCCAGGATCGCCGAAAAAAATGCATCCTGCCAACTCGGATATTCGCGCACATCGCTCTTCGCGTCGTCGCGCTCGATCAGGCGGTGGAGCAGCATCAGCGGAAACAGGAAGGTATTCCAGTAGCTCGCACGCCGGATGCGGAAGCCGTTCCGGGCCAGCAGCTTGCGTGCCTCGCCGCGCGTGAAGCGCCGGGCGTTTTGCGTGCGCCTGTCGTGCGCCGAGAACATCCACGCATAGGCCGGCAGGTTGAGAACGGCGACCGCCCCGGGCTGGAGGCAGCGTCGGGCCTCGCTCAGCGCCTTTTCCGGATCGACACCCGCATGGCAGAGGACATCCAGCGACACGTAGCCGCCCAGCGTGTCGTTCCCGATCGGCATTTCGTTGACCGAGCCCGACATGACCGGCCGGCCTGCCTTGGCCAGCGCCATGCCGGCGGCGACGGGATTGAAGTCGAGGCCGAGGGTGGGCCGACCTGCGACAACCTTGCCCAGGACGCGCAGCATCCCGCCGGTGCCGCAGCCGGCATCGAGCACGGGGCCGCGGGCCGGGACCCCGGCGAGGGCGCGGGCAAGCTGCCCGGCCACCAGTGTCCGCAAGCCGCGGTACCACCACATGCGGTCTTCGACCGCATGCATTAGTTCGTATTCGGGACTTTCCACGCGACGCTCACTCCTGCAATTTCGCCATTCTACCCGTTTGGGGACGAATCTTGCCAACGCTCCTGGATCGCGAAAGGTTGGATATCCGGCGAATCTCAAGTAGAAGATCGCTTCGAAAGCCCGATTTTCCGCACGTAATCGAATTGGCGGCATCATGGTGGAGTTGGATTTGGCCTGCTCAGCTGTGCAGGACAGTCTCGATATGAATATTTGCCCCGTAATGCTGCAATTGAATCTGCTTGCGACAGGAAAGTTCCAGTACCGGCCGACACCAGGGATTTTGTCGCAATTTCCATGATCGAGGGACCCGAGCAACGGACAGGCCACAGCGATGCGCTGTTGTTGCATGTCATTGATGGCGAGTCGGTCATCGATGGCAAGCTTGGCGCGTGGGCAATCTTCATCCGATTTTTGCGAGCGCCCTTTGTGTCGGCCTATCGCCACCGCGACCTGATTCGGGTGATCCTCAAGCGCGAACTGGATGAACGATTCAAAGGCTCTCAGGCTGGCTGGGTTTGGGCCCTCACAGCACCACTGCTCGCTCTGATGACGTATACTTTCGCATTCGGCGGTTCGGCCGTGCTGCCCAACAAGACCGCGGCCAAGTCGGCCTATGACTATTCACTCTTTGTGTTCGGCGGTCTGATCGCTTTCAATTTCTTTGCCGAGATGGCCTACCGGGCGCCGTCGCTGCTTCAGGAATACGCGCATTTCATAAAGCAGACTCTGTTTCCTGCGGAAATGCTCGCCGTCATTTCGACCCTGCGGGCTTCTGCCTATGCCGGGATCGGTCTGGTGTTGATGCTGGCGGCTCAGCTCGCCTTCACTGGATCCCTGAGTTGGACCGTCGTTCTCCTGCCTCTTTGGGTGATTTCCTTCATGGCCTTCCTGATCGGGCTGACCTGGTTCCTGTCGGCCTTGGGTGCGTTCACGCGGGATGTCTCGTATTTGATGATGACGATCGCGCCGTTGCTCCTGTTTGCGACACCGGTTTTTTTCTCCCAGGAAGTCCTGCCTCCTCCGATGGACGTTTTGATCTACGCCAATGTTCTGACGGGCTTCGTGGAGATCGTGAGGGACCTTGTATTCTTCGGTCGACTGCCGGGCCTTGCGGTGACGGCATGGACATTCTTCATATCACTGGCAATGTTCTGGTTCGGATATTGGTTCTTCAATCAGAATAGGGCCAATATCGCCGATGTCCTCTGATGCTCCTGTCGTCATTCATGCTCGCCATCTGGCGAAGGCCTATCCTCTGTACAAGGATCAGGGCGCCTGGGTGAAGCAGGCGTTGTTCGGCAGATTCAAGACATACTCGAGGCCCTTCTGGGCGTTGCGCGACATCGATCTTGAGGTGCGGCGGGGCGATAGCATCGGGATATTGGGAAGGAACGGGTGCGGGAAATCCACGCTGTTGCAGATAGTTTGCGGCATGACCCGTCCGACAAAAGGCGAGATCTGGGTCAGGGGACGTGTTGCGCCCGTCCTAGCGCTGGGAGCGACTTTCGATCAGGATTCCACGGGCCGGCAGAATGTCCTGATCGCTGGCGCGGTGATGGGACTCAAGCGCGCTGAAATTATCGCGAAGTTCGATTCGATTGCGGAGTTCGCCGGAATCGGGGCGTTCATGGACCAGCAACTCAAGCACTATTCGACCGGCATGCGGACGAGACTTGCCTTCGCAATTTGCGCTCATGTCGAAGCGGATGTTTTGATCGTCGACGAGGCCCTGTCCGTCGGAGATGCTGCCTTTCAGCGAAAGTGCCTCGACTGGATCGATAGCTTCAAGAAGCAGGGTACGCTTCTCTTCGTCAGTCATTCCCTGGACCAGGTGCGGCGCCTCTGCAACCACACGGTCTGGATCGACAATGGTCGCATTCGTGAGCAGGGCGAGCCGCATCGGGTTATTCAGTCCTATGTGCAAGCTACGCGCGATGAACGCGACGATGTCGGCCGTTTCTCGGCGGCAGATCACTAGGAGGCGACATAGCTCTTGCGGATTGGTCTGGTCTTGTTTGTAGCATCGGTCTGAAGGGAGAAGATCGTGAGGGTGCTTGTGGCAGGCGGTGGAGGCTTCGTCGGATCGGCGCTCACTGCCACGCTCACTGCCAGGGGGCACGACGTATCGGTCATGACCACTGGCGAGCGGGCCTTGCCAGCGCCCGTCCGCACTCTCCGTCTCGCCCACTGGCATCCCAACTGCGTTCTCGAGGCCGAGCTAGCCCCCCTGTACGACTGGATCTTCAACGCGGCCGCCTATGGTGTCGATCCCGGCCAAACTGATGCAGCCGCCGCGCGCCTCGCCAATGCCGAGCTTCCGCTGGCCTTCGTCGATCTCGCACACAGGGCCGGGGCGCGCGCCCTGGTCCATGTCGGCAGCTGCTTCGAGTATGCGGAGCCTGCCGTCCGCCGCCCCCTTCGTGAATCTGACCCGTTGGAGACCGCGAAGACCTACAACGCCACCAAGGTCGCAGGCTCGCTGGCGGTGGTCGAGGCGGCTCGCCAGGCAGGTCTCAATGCCATCGTGGCCCGCCTTTTTGGTGTCTATGGCGCGAGCGAGCGGCCCTGGCGATCGAGCATCACCACGCCGAAGTCGCGGCTCTCGCCGACGATCGTCGAGGTG
>JAUXRT010000155.1 GCA_030681635.1 Reyranella sp. | reverse complement strand
TTCAACGGCACCGGCGGCATCTGGCGTCGTGCCGCCGTGGAAGAGGCTGGCGGCTGGTCGCACGATACCCTGTCGGAGGACCTCGACCTGGTACTGCGCACCCATCTCAAAGGTTGGAACGGCGTCTTCCTGATGGAACCGCACGTGGTTGGCGAGTTGCCGCAGAAGATCGACGATTTCAGTGCCCAGCAGAGTCGCTGGTCCAAGGGTTTCGTGCAGGTTGCCCGCAAGCTGGTCATCCCGATCTGGAAGTCGGATTGGTCGACCGAGGCCAAGCTCACGACGACCATCGGGCTCGGCCAGCAGCTCATCTTCCCGGTTCTGGTCGTGGGCGTGGTGGCACTCGTCCTGTCGATCCTGGGTCACGGCCACCTTTTGGGTGCCTTCCGGTTCTGCCTCTGGCTATGGCTGGCCGGCATGCTGGTCGTCCTGATCGGCATGACCTGGGGAGCCTATCGCCGTCTCGGCCGCGGCAGCGTCGCGGACTATCTCGTCACGGCCGCGACCGTGCCGGCCCTGATCGTCTATCTCGCCGTCGCCAATGCCGGTGCGATCGTGGGAGCGGGGCTGGGCAAGAAGACCGAATTCAATCGCACGCCGAAGACCGGCATCTGAACGCCGATGGTCATTATCGCCACCCTCGCTCTGTTCTTTGCGGCGCTCTTCGCGGTCTCCTGCGTGCTGCTGGCGGCTTTTATCGGCAGCCTGCTCTACATGGTGATCCTCCACCATCGGCTGAAGGACGCAGGGATGCGGCGGGAGGAGGTTCTGCTGGCCACGCCGCTGCCCGCGGACGCCGACCTGCCGCACGTGGTCGTCCAGATTCCGTCTTTCAACGAGGGGGCCGTGGTTCGCCGCGGCGCCGAGTCCGCGGCCGCTCTCGACTGGCCGCGCGACAAGCTGCATATCCAGCTCCTCGACGACAGCACCGACGACACCGCCGACATGGTCCGCGCCGTGGCGGCGGAACTTCGCGCCAAGGGCTTCGACGTGGTGGCGCTGCAACGCACGGACCGCAGCGGCTACAAGGGCGGCGCGCTGCACGAGGCGATGCAGCAGACGCCTCATGATTTCTTTGCGATCTTCGATGTCGACTACGTACCGCCGGTCGACTTCCTGCGTATCTGCATGCGGCCGTTCTTCGCCGAGCCCAGGACCGCCTTCGTTCAGGCGCGCTTCGACTTCCTCAATCCGCACGAGAACGCCCTCACCGAGATGCAGATGGTGACGCTTGACGCCCATCTCGGCATCGAGCAGGCGACACGCTGCTGGGCCGGCCATCCGCTGCCGTTCAACGGCACCTGCGGCATCTGGCAGCGCGCGGCCATCGACGCCGGTGGCGGTTGGAAGGGTGATACCGTCACCGAGGATCTCGACCTCACCTATCGCGGCTGGGTGAAGGGTTGGCGCGCGCTGTTCCTGGTCAGCGTCGGCGTGCCGGGTGAGTTGCCGGCCGACACCAAGACCTGGCTGCGCCAACAGCAGCGCTGGCAGGACGGGTTCCGGCACGTCTCGTTCCGGATGGTGCCCGAGATCCTGAAAAGCCGCGACATCACGCCATCGGCCAAGGTGGCGGCATTGCTGCATCTCTGCATGTCGCTGAACCAGCCCGTGCTGCTGGTCGGCGTGGCGTCGGGTCTCCTGGCGGCCCTGTTGGCGCCGCAACTCGTGCCGCTGCTGCTGACGCTCTTCGTCGTCACGGTGGTCTGGGTACTGTTCTGTGCCACGACCTTCCTGCGCGCCGGCCACAACTTCATCCGGGGCGGCGAAATCCCGCCGTTGGCGTTCGGCGTCGTGCTGCTGCGGTTCGCGGGCGGTCAGGTCGCCACCGTCGTCCGGTCGCTGGGTGTGCACATCAGGAAGGCTTTCAGCAAGCCCAAGCCGGTCGTCTTCGACCGCACGCCCAAGAAGGGCGCCTAGCCCAGAACGCTTTCCCGCAGCAGCGGATGATGGGCGCAGCGCAAGCCGCCGCCGGTGCTGATCGGGCCGTCGAACGGCAGCGAGATGACGTCGACCTTGCGCCTGCGCAGTTCCCCGATCACGCGGGTGTTGCCGGCGTCGACGATGATGCGGCCTTCCTCGAGCACCAGACCGTTGGTCGCCAGCAGGTTGGCTTCGTCCCGGGAGACGATGATTGCGTCCCAATCCCGGAGCGACATCGGCAGACCGTCGATCAATTTCTCCGGGCACCAGACCAGCAGGCCGGGCTTGATCAGCGCCAGGGCGCAATCGAGATGGAGAACGTTCGACTTCATCGCCACGGGAATCACCCGGTAGGCATCGCCCAGCAAGGCCTGCAGCCAGTCGGCGCCGGCGAGATCGGAGGCGCAGCCGGAAATGCCGACATAGATTTCGTGGCCGTTCAGCAAGGTGTCGCCGCCTTCGAGGAACGGCCCATCGACGCAGCCGGGTGACCCCAGCGGTACGCTCGACCAGCGTGCCCCGCGTTGCTGCGCGGCCTGCTGGATGATCGGCCGCAACCCATAGCGTTCGCGCTGCCGGCATTTTAGGCGAAGCGAGGCGTCGATAACGTGGTTGCCGACCACGATCATGCCGTCGCGGGCAAAGAGCTGGGCGCCTTCGCCGTTGGGGGCGAGGAAGGTGCGTTCGTCACCCTTCAGGCGTTCCGGCCGGTGCACGACGACGCCTTCGCGGGCGACCAGTTCGGCCAGCGCGTCGACCTGGCGCTCGATGCGGGCGGCCCATTCGGCATCAATGTCGGTCAGGCGGCGGCCGGCATGCTGCCGGCTGAAGGCGTCGCCCGGCGGGACCAGCCAGCGCTGCGACTCCTCGTAGAAAACAACGAAGTCCTCGGCGGGCGAGATGCCGATGACGACCTCGCGCAGCTTGCCCCATTCGTGATGAGCGCCGAAGCGCACCGTCAGACCCGTGCGTAGATGTCTTCGTAGCGGACGATATCGTCCTCTTCGACGTACTCGCCGGTCTGGACCTCGACCACCTCCAGCAGTTCGGTGCCGGGGTTGGCGAGGCGATGGATGCCGCCGATCGGGATGTAGGTCGATTCGTTCTCGTGCAGGGTCATGATCTGGCCGTCGAGCGTTACCTCGGCGATGCCTTTCACGACGACCCAGTGCTCGGCGCGCCGGTTGTGGCTCTGCAGGCTGAGCTTGGCGCCGGGCTTGACCGTGAGCCGCTTGGCGCGGAAGCGCTCGCCGCGGTCGATATCCTGATAGCTGCCCCAGGGGCGGTGCATCACGGCATGTTCGGTCGCGGCGCGGTGCTTGCCGTCCGACATGCGCTGAACGACATCCTTCAGGCTCGGGAGGTTGTCGCGGTGGCCGACCAGGACGGCATCGTTCATCGACACGACGACGACGTCCTCGACGCCGATCACGGCGGTCAGCGGGCCGTCGGAGCGGATGTAGGAATTGCGCACATGGTCGAGCTCGACCGGGCCTTCGGTGACGTTGCCGGAGCTGTCGGCCTCGCCGACGTCGAGCAGCGCGTCCCAGGTGCCGAGGTCGGACCAGCGGAACTTGGCCGGCACCACCCAGCATTTGTCGGTACGCTCCATGACGGCGTAGTCGATCGACTTGGCCGGCGCCTTGGCGAAGGCCTCGGCGTCCAGGAACACGGTCGAGCCGATCTTTTTGGCCCTGGCCACGGCCTCCTCGGCGGCGGCGGCCATGGCGGGCTCGAAGCGTGCCATCTCGGAGAGCAGCAATTCGGGCGCGAACAGGAAGTTGCCGCTGTTCCACAGCAGGCCTTCGGCGATGTAGCGCAGCGCCGTCTGGGCGTTGGGTTTCTCGACGAAGGCGGCAACCTTCATCACCGGGCCGATGCGCTCGCTGCCGGGGCGGATGTAGCCGTAGTCGGTCTTGGGTTCCGTCGGCGGGATGCCGAAGGTGACGATTCCGCCCTTCTCGACAGCGGCGAGGCCTTCGCGGCAGCCGGTGAGGAATTCCTCGATGCCGATCACCAGATGGTCCGAGGCCAGCGCCAGCACGGCCTTGGCACCGAGCCCCCGCGTATAGGCGGCGGCGGCGGCCATGGCGGGGCCTGAGTCACGGCGTGACGGCTCGACCACGATGTCGATCTCGACGCCGATGTCCTTGGCCTGGCCTTCGCACATGAAGCGGTAGGCGTCGTTGGTGGCGATCACGGGCTTGCCGAACAGCGTGCGGTCGGCCACCCGCAACAGGGTCTGCTGGAAGGTCGATTGCTTGCCCAGCAGCGGCACGAACTGCTTCGGCATGCTCTCGCGGGACAGGGGCCACAGGCGTTTGCCGGAGCCTCCAACCAGGATGACGGGCGTGATGAGCGACATTCGGAGGTTGTCCGTTGGCAAAAGGCGTTAGCGGCCGGCCGAGGCCGCGTGTCGGGCCGCGATATAGCCGAAGGTGAGGGCCGGGCCAATGGTGATACCGGCCCCGGGATAGGTGCCGCCCATGACGCTGGTCATATCGTTGCCGGCGGCATAGAGGCCGGCAATGGGGGCTCCTTGGCCATCCAGCACCCGCGCATGACCGTCAACCCGCAGTCCCAGAAAGGTGCCGATATCCCCCGGAATCAGCTTCATGGCGTAAAATGGTGCCCGGACCAGGGGCGCCAGGCAAGGATTGGGGCCGTGGGTGGGGTCGCCGTTGAAACGGTGGTAGGCATCCGTGCCCTTGCCGAAATCCGGGTCCTCGCCGCGCGCCGCGTTGCCGTTGAAACGCGTGATGGTGGCCTGCAGGGCCTCTGCAGCAACCCTCATCTTGGCCGCGAGTTCCGGCCAGGTCTCGGCGGCGATCAGGTAGCCGCTCTTGAGGTGCGGCCCGAGCGGCAGCGGCGCCGGGCCGATCGCCCCCATGCCGTAGCGGCGGATCGCGCGGTGGTCGCACACCAGCCAGCAGCTCGTCTCGTCGAGGCCTCGGCACGCCTCGACCATGGCGGGCACGAAGTCGTGGTAGGACGCCGACTCGTTGGTGAAGCGCCGGCCGGTGGCGTCGACGGTGATGTAGCCCGGCTTGCCGCGCTCGTAGAAGTGCGGGAAGGGCAGGGTCGCGCCGTCCGGCTGCGGCACCAGCGACACCGGCACCCACGCCGCCGCATAGGCGACATCCTCGGCCAATGCACCGCCGACGGTCTGGCCGAGGCGGATGCCGTCGCCGCGGTTGCCGGGCGGCGGCGCCGACCGATGCCGGCGGCCGTCACGAACATGGCCGTAGTATCGGCGCTTCAACTCGTCATCGGCCGGGAAACCGCCGCACGCCAGCACCACGCCGCGTCTCGCCTTGATCTCTTCGCGCTTGCCGTCGCGCTGCACGACTGCGCCGACCACGGTACCGTCGCGCTGCATCAGCTCGACGACCGGACTGGCGAGCCAGAGGTCGATGCCGCGTTCCTCCGCCGAGAGCGCCAGCGCCGCGATCAGCGCGTTGCCGTTGGCCAGCCTCGTGCCGCGTGTGTGGTTCACCCGGTCCAGGGCGTAACGGGCCGTCATGCCCGCAACGTGCAGCGCCGAGCGCACCGAACGCGTCATCCTGAAGACGTGGGGCAGGTCGCCGCGGCCCAGCATCATGCCGCCGAACGCCATCATCGTCTTGAGCGGCGCGCGCAGGTCGGCGAAGCGCCGCCCGAGTCGCCGCCCATCGAACGGCAACGGCAGCAGCGAACGGCCGCCCTGGGCCGCGCCGGGCTTGGTCGGATGATAGTCGGCCCAGATCGGCACCGCCTCGTAGCGGACGTAGGTGTTGTTCTCGATGAACTCGACGGCGGGATTGCAGTTGTCGAGAAACGCATTGGCCAGCTCGAGGTTCAGCCGATTGCCGGCCTCCTGCTGCAGGTAGGTGAGCGCCTCTTCCTTCGAATCGGCGATACCGAGCGCGCGGCCGTGCCGGTTGGCCGGGATCCAGATCACGCCGGCGGAGTAGGCCGTCGATCCGCCGAATTGCGGTTCCTTTTCGACCATCAGCACGCTTAGGCCAGCATGGGATGCGGC
>JAUXRT010000149.1 GCA_030681635.1 Reyranella sp. | reverse complement strand
GTGCCCTTGTCGGGCTCCCAGGCGAACGGCGGCAGGCCGCCCATGGCGCGTTCCATCGACGAGGTGAGCGGAAAGATCGGCAGCACGATCCAGTTCCTGGTCACCGCGAAGTCGTGGATCATGGAGGGGAAGGGCCCTTCCAGGATTTCCGCGCGTGTGACTTTTCCGTGCTTGTCGACGGTCTGCAGGCTCACCTCCTTGGTGAAGCGGCCGGTGGCCGAATAGCCGAAGAAGATCATCTCGCCGGTCTCGGGATCGAACTTGGGGTGCGCCGTGAACGGACCGTTGAGCTTGTTGCCGTAGGTCTCGTAGCCGCCGTCGGGACCGACCGGCATCAGGCTCGCCGGATCGAGCGAGTAGGGTGCATGCGCTTCCTCGAGCGCCAGCAGGCGGCCGGCGTGCCAGACGATGTTGGTGTTGGCGATGGTCGAGTTGAGCGCAAAGACACGCGGGTCGGTGTAGCGCGGGTTGCTGAAAGTGCCGGAGAGGCCCTCGCCTTCCTTGTTCTCGATCTCCCACTTGGGCGTGCGCACCCAGCGGTTCTTGTAGGAGACGTTGCCGTTCTCGATGTGGAAGGCGTGGATCATGCCGTCGCCGCCGAACCAGTGGTACGGCCCGCGTGGCGCGAACTGGGGATTGGGGCCGTTGCGATAGAGCGTGCCGCAGAGCTCGCGCGGCATCTCGCCGGTGATGTGCAGATGGCCGGCGTCGGCCTCGGCGTTCACCGGGCCATAGTAGCCCTGGAGGAAGGGATTGTCGGTCGGGAAGGCCTTGGCCATGGCTGGTGTCCTTTCGGGTAACGCCGTGTATCTAACGAACGCTATCAATACACACCGTTCCCTGCAAGAGGAATCTGGGCGATCCTGTCTCCAGGTTGGCGCTCGAGATGCTTGGCGCGACCGGTGCTCCGCGGCTTGCGGTAAGCAAGGATAGAGTGGGTTGTACGGGTTGTGGTATCTTCGCCCAAACGGTGGGGGGACCGATGAAGGCCATTGCTGCGTCTTTGCTGCTCTTCATGGCTTTTCTGACGAATTCATGCGTCACGGCCGACTCTCCACAATCAACACGGATCGCCTTGATCCAGCTCCCTTCATCAAAGGTCGGCGATTTTTCCGCCATGCTTGCATATGCAAAAGCGGCCAAGAGCCAGGGCGCTCAAATGGTCGTCTTTCCTGAGGAATCGGCTTTCGGTTGGCTGAACCCCAACGTCTTCTACGAGGCAAAGCCTATCCCGGGAGAAACGGTCGATGCCTTTAGCGCGATTGCCAAGGAAGCGGGCATTTGGGTCGTGGCGGGACTCGCCGAGAGGGGAAGGAAGATCGCAACCAATCCCGACACTTACGAAGTCTACGATTCTGGGATCGTCCTGGATTCCAACGGCGCACTTATTCTGCATCAACGCCAGCACAACGTCATAAAGAATGCGTTCAGCGCTTGCCCGGCAACATTTGGCTCAGAGGGATGCAGCTACACGCCCGGCCGGCTGGACGACGCGAGAGTTGTCGAGACCATGCTCGGTCGACTGGCAATATTGGTGTGTGCCGATGCCTATACCTACGATCCTTCCGCCTTGGATGCGCTCAAGGCGCACAGACCCGATATCGTCATTGTGCCCTGGGGTGTTACCGCCGGCTCAAAGGAAGAGTGCGGGAAGGAGGACTTCAACGCCGCAGGATATGCCGCGAAGGCTGCCGCACACCTGAAATCGGCATACGTTGTGGGTGCAAACGGCGTCGGGCCTCGTCCGTATGGTCGGTTCCTCCCGTCCTGGTATTGCGGGACCAGCGGCTTTGCGACACCCGATGGCCAAGTCGGCGGTGTCGCCAACGGAGAGCAGGAACTGGCGATCTTCGATATTCCCATCCGCAAGAAATAGAGCGGGAAGGTTTCTGTCAGGCCGGTTGGACCAAAATCACGGGAGTTTTGCCGGCCGGCTTTCGATCCGCCCGAAATAGAAGTGCCCGCCGATGCCCAGCACCAGGATCAGCAGGCCGAACAGGAACTCGGTGAGGGTGGGGCCCAAGAGGTCGAACAGCGGCGTGGCGGCGAGATTGAAGGCCAGCATCGAGCCCGCCATCACCGCGAGGCGCAGCCGGAAGACGCGGGCGATCTCGGGCCCGCGATAGGCCGTCTGCAGGCGGGTGATCATCGGGATGAAGTAGAACGGCCCGCCGAAGCCCGCGAGAAGTCCCGCCGCCATCATGGCCGGCAGCATCCACGGGTTGGGCAGCAGCCAGACTGCCACCGCGATCAGGGCGAAGCCGCCGCCCATCGCGACATAGCCCAGGAACATGGTCGACAGCGGCCGGCGGAAGCGGACGCTGCCGGCGATCAGGTTGCCCGCGACGTCGCCCGCGCCGCTGACGCCGATGATCAGGCCGAGCGCCGCCAGCCCCTCGAAGTCGAACAGGCGCGGGTCGTGCTGCTTCACCATCAGGGCGATGCAGAGCTGCAGCGCCACGCTCCACGGCCCGTTGGCCAGCGCGTTGACCAGCAGCAGCGTGCCGATCGTGCGCTCGCGCCGCATCAGGCGGGCGCCGTCGACCAGCGCGTCCCAGGCACCATGGAGACCGCCGCGGCCGCGCTGCGGCTGGTGCGTGGGGTCGATCAGCCGGTCGCGCACCGCCCAGATCGCGACGCCGGACAGGACGAAGCCCGCGGCGGTGACCGAGAGAAAGTGGATGACCGGCAGGATCGAGTTCAGCACCGCGGCCAGCATCGGCCCGATCAGGCGGGCCAGCCGCCAGGTGGCATCGAACAGGCCGTTGATCGCCTGCATGGCGTCGCGGTCGGGCACCAACACCGGCACCGCCGACTGAAGTGCCGGCGTAAAAACCATGCGAAGCGCTGCGATGCCCATCACCGACAGCACGAGCAGCGGGATCGACACGCTCCAGACGTAGGCGCCGGCCACCGGCAGCAGCGCCAGGGCCGCGCTCGCATACTTGGCCCAGATCATGGCGCGGTCGGCGCGCCAGCGGTCGATCACCGAGGCGCCGAGCAGACCCGCCACCAGCATGGCGCCGTATTGCGCGGCGTTGACGTAGCCCGCGGCGTTGCCGATCTGCTCGGCCGCGATCCACACCACGGCGACACGGAACAGGTCCTCGCCGATCGTCGAGGCGGCAAGGCCCGACCACACCGTCGCAACGGCAGGATCTTTCAGCGGGCGGAAGATCGGCAGCATCAGACTCCGACCTCATCCTGAGGAGGCCCGAAGGGCCGTCTCGAAGGATGGGCCTCAGACGGAGTGCGTGTTGCCCACCCTTCGAGACGCGGCCTGCGGCCGCTCCTCAGGGTGAGGACTATCTCGCCCACACGCCGCCATCCTTGTTCTTGTAGCCGAGAGAAAGATAGGCCGCGTCGACCAGCGGCTGGCCGCGCCCGTTCATCAGCAGGCCGGGGCCCATGCGGTTCATGGTGTAGCCGAACGAAAGACCTGAAGCGGGATCGGCGAAACCCAGCGAGCCGCCGGCGCCGACATGGCCGAAGGCGGCGCTGCCCAGGATGACGCTGTCGACGTCGGGACTGAAGACGGTGGCACCGAGGCTACGCTTCCTGTTGTCCATCGACTTCATGAAGCCCAGCGCAAAGCGGGTCGGGATGCGCAAGGTGGCGTCGTCGTGCGTCGCCATCGACACCTCGCCCATGCGGGCGAGCGTCGCAGCGTCGACCAGCGCGCCACCGCCATTGGCCAGCGGCGCATACATCCCGGCCAGCCCGCGCGCATTGGTGACGCCGTTGGCGGCGCCGATCTCGGCCGCGCGGCCGGCCCGCGTAGCGAGGCCGCCACTCAGCACGGCGCCGCTGTTGAAATAGAAAAGGGCGGGGATCGACTTCTTGTCGGTCGTCAGATCGCGCAGGAAGGGCGTCACTGCTTCTTCCGCCTTGTTGACGTAGGGCAGCATGGGTGCGACGCGCGGATCGATCGCCTCGGGTGTGCCGATCCAGAAATCGAGGCCGAGCGGCGCCGCAATCTCGTCGCGGAAGAACGAGCCCAGCGACTTGCCCGAGGCACGGCGCACCATCTCTCCCACCGTCCAGCCGAAAGTGAGGCCGTGGTAGCCGTTGCGCGTGCCCGGCAGCCAGAAAGGCTCCTCGGCCGCCAGCCGCTCCACCATGTAGGTCCAGTCGTAGACCTTTGCGCCCTCGACCTTGGCGCGCAGCGCCGGCACGGCGGCGGAATGGTCGAGCATCATGCGCGTGGTCACATGCTGTTTGCCGTGCTGGCCGAACTCCGGCCACAGCTCGACCACCGGCGCATCAAGGTCGAGCTGGCCGCGGCTCGCCAGCATATGGGCGCACAGCGCCGTGGCACCCTTGGTGCAGGAGAACACGATGCTCACCGTGTCCTGCTTCCAGGGCGTGCCGGTCTTGGGATCGGCGACGCCGCCCCACAGGTCGACCACGGTTTCGCCGGCCAAGGTCAGGCAGACCGAGGCACCGACCTCGCCGTTGGCGTCGAAATTCTTCCTAAAAGCCTCGGCAACGCGCTCGAAGCCGGGCTTGCACGTGCCCTCAACCATTATTCGGAATCGGCAGCTTGAAGACCTCGAGCAGGAAGCGCGCGGCGTGGCTGAGCGCGGTCTGGTCGATGCCGTGGCCGACGCCCTCGGCGATGTGGACGGCCACGGCCACATCGTTCTGCTGCAGCGTCTCGGCCGCGCGTTCGGTCAGCACATGCGGCAGCATCTCGTCGCTGTCGCCATGCGCCAGCAGAATGGGCGGCCGCGATTTGATCTCGTCCTTCAGCACCTCGGGCCCCGCCAGCATGCCGGAGAAGCCCACGATGCCGGCCAGCGGCTTGGCGCGGCGCAGGCCGACCTGCAGCGCCATCATGGTGCCCTGGCTAAAACCGACCAGCGCGGTCTTCGATTCGTCCAGCCCGTACTGCGCCATGGTCTCGTCGAGGAAGGCGTCGACGGCGGGAGCCGCGCTGCGCACGCCGGCCAGGGTCAACGCCGGGTCGAGGCGGGAGATGCCGAACCACTGGTAGCCGAAGGGATTGCCCTCGCAGGGGTAGGGCGCGTTGGGCGCGTGGAACACCACGTCGGGCATCAACGGCGCCAGCACGGGGGCGAGGCCGATCAGGTCATTGCCGTCGGCGCCGTAGCCGTGCAGCAGGATCACGAGATGGCCGGGCTTGCCGTCGCCCTGCGGTCCATAGCTGGCGCCCTCCAGCTTGAGCGTGTCGAGCTTGGTCGTCGCGGGCTTGGTCATTATTCCGTCTTCCCCACCTTGATGTCTTCCTTGAGGGGCTTGGGCCCCCAGTCCGGCATGCTGCG
>JAUXRT010000135.1 GCA_030681635.1 Reyranella sp. | reverse complement strand
GGTCGCCGGCTCGACCGGCGTGCTCATCCCGCCAAAAGGCTATCTCAAGCGGCTGCGCGAGATCTGCACGAAGCATGGCATCCTCTTGATCTTCGACGAGGTCATCACCGGCTTCGGCCGCCTCGGCACCGGCTTTGCCGCCGACAAGTTCGGCGTCATTCCCGACCTGATGACGGTGGCCAAGGGCATCTCCAACGCCACGGTGCCGATGGGCGGCGTGTTCGTGAGGAAGCCGGTGTTCGACGGGCTGATGAACGGGCCGGAGAGCGCCGTCGACCTGTTCCACGGCTACACCTACTCGGCGCATCCGCTGGCCTGCGCCGCGGCCTCGGCGGTCCTCGATATCTATCGCGACGAGAACCTGTTCGAGCGCGCGGCTGAACTCTCGCCCTACTGGGAAGAGGGTGTGCATTCGCTGAAGGGCCTGCCCAACGTCACCGACATCCGCAACCTGGGCCTCGCTGCCGGCATCGACCTGGCGCCGAGCGGCGCGGTCGGGACCCGCGGCTACGCCGCCTTCACCAAGGCGTTCGATCTCGGTCTGATGGTCCGCCAGTCGGGCGACGCCATCGCCATGTCGCCGCCGCTGGTGATCGAGAAGGCGCAGATCGACGAGATCATCGACATCACGGCCAAGACGATCAGGGCGGTCGCCTGACGCCCGCGTGACCCTGACCGGGGAGCTGCTCTGGCTGATCGGTGAATTCGCCGCGGTGATGCATATCGCCATCGCCAGCGCCGTCACCATCCATGTCCTGCTCTACAAGCGCAATGTCGGCGCTGCCGTCTCCTGGATCGGCATTGCCTGGCTGTCGCCGTTCATCGGCGGCATGCTGTACGCGATCATGGGCATCAATCGCGTCAAGCGCCGCGCCAAGCGGCTGCTGCGCACCCGTTCGCAACCTGCCATTGCCGAAGCAGCATCGGCCGACATGTCGCCCGACGATCCGCTGGCGCCGCTGGAATTCGCCGTCGGCCGGCTGACCGGGCTGCCGCGCGAGCACGGCAACAAAGTTGAAGCCCTGCGGAGCGGTGACGAAGCCTACCCCCGCATGCTGGAGGAGATCGGCCGGGCTCGCACGAGCATCGGACTCCAGAGCTACATCTTCCGGGCCGACGCCGCGGGCGAGCCGTTCCACCAGGCCCTGATCGAGGCCCAGCGCCGCGGCGTGCAGGTGAGGGTGCTCATCGACGGCGTCGGCGGCGGCTATTTCTGGTCGGGAACCTACCGGCGGCTCAGCCAGGCCGGCGTGCCGGTTGCGCGCTTCCTCCATTCGTACCTTCCCTGGCGCATGCCGTTCGTGAACCTGCGCAACCATCGCAAGGTGTTGGTGATCGACGGCCGCATCGGCTTCACCGGCGGCCTGAACATCGGCGCGGAGAACATGCAGGCCGGCAAGCCGGCCGATCCCGTGCGCGACACCCATTTCCGCTTCGAGGGACCGGTCGTCGAGCAGCTTACCGATGCCTTCGCCGACGACTGGCTGTTCGCGACCGGTGAGACCCTGCCCGACGGCGCCTGGTTCCCGCCGATCGAAAAGGCCGGCGTTGTTTCAGCCCGGGTGGTGACCTCCGGACCCGACGAGGACAACGAGCGCATCGAATTCGTGGCGCTGCAGGCCATTTCCTGCGCCCGCAGGTCGGTTCGCGTGGTGACGCCGTATTTCCTGCCGCCCGAGCCGTTGACGATGGCCTTGGGGCTCGCCGCAATGCGAGGGATTGAGGTTGACCTGATCCTTCCCGAGCGCGGCAACCATGCGGTCCTGGACTGGGCGCGGCAGGTTCCGCTGCGGCCGCTGATCGAGGCGGGCTGCCGTATCTGGCTGCTGCCGCCGCCCTTCGAGCATTCGAAGCTGATGACCGTCGACGACAGCTGGTCGATGATCGGCAGCGCCAACTGGGACACCAGGAGCTTCCGGCTCAACTTCGAGCTCAACGTCGAGCTGCACGATACCGGCTTTGCGCACGAAATCGCGGTGGCGACGCAGAGCTGCCGCCGGTTGATGGTTGCCGAGCTCGATGCCGTGCCCCTGCCGACGCGGCTGCGCAACGGCGCCGCCCGCCTGTTGCAGCCTTATCTGTAGGTCGTCCTGGCGCGTGTCGGCATCGGCTCACGCGGATGTGAATTGCAAGTTCAGCAGATTTATGTCATGTTTTGTGGTAGGCTGACGCGTGGACCGCGCCGGCCTTTTCTTTTGGGCATGACCCGCCCGCGCACGCCGCGGGTACGACGCAATCGAGCGTGTGGGTGCAGCCGCCACGAGTCGTCACGCCATTCCGTGGAAGTCCCAACAGTGAGCCCGTCTCAACCGAGCGCCAGATAACGCCGCCGGAACAGACACTTAACGACGCCTGGGGCACAGGCGCGCTGGGGCTTGTGACATTGAAGAAGAAACAGACGTCGACAAAAGCCCGTCAAACAAGGCTTATCCCGGAGTCTGGCCCAACTCCGGGCACAACATTTGTCCCATTCAGGTGGGCCCGGAACGTGGGCGAAAAGCCCGCCGTCACTGGCGTTCCGGCGTGCGGGACGGCAGACGGTTTGGCGTCATTCCGCTCTAACGCAACGCAGCGCGAAGCCGGGCGATGCGGTGGCGGGTCGCCCGCAGCGGGTCGCGCTTGGAGGCTGTTTCCGAGAGGTGAAGGTCGAGCACGATCGGCCGATGGTCGGACGGGCCGAAGGCAAGCGTGCTGGTCAGGCTGCAGCGCAACCCGTGCACGAGGCAGCGATCGAGGCGAAAGGGGACGACGTTGCGGGCGAAGTGGGTCGGCTCAAGCGGCCCGACATCGAAGAAGCCGGGCACCAGGATGGGGCCGACGGCGTTGTAGTCGCCGATGATCGCTGAGGGCTTGCCTCGGAGAGACGCCGCGATTCGGGCGAGCTGGCGGCGGTTGAGGAGCTGGCCGTGCGAAAGATGCACATTGGCGAAGGTGATGTCGCCCACCTGGATGATCTGCGCGCGGCGGCGCGGCAGCCGGCCGGGCAGCCGCGAGGCCGGCAGCGGCAGGGCATGCGGCGTGATGTGTCGGCTTTTCGTCCAGACCGCGAGACCGTGAATGCGCCCGGGCCATGGCTGACGATGAAAGTGGCCACCGGCCAGCGTCGGCAGGCGGTCCATGTGCTCGGTCGCCTCCTGCATCAGCAACAGGTCGGGCTTCTCGCGCTCCACCAGGGTTGCCACGTCCTCGACGGCGGCGCCGGTCAGGCGCAGCAGATTCCAGCTGATGACCTTCACGCACGCCTCATGATTTGGCCTTCCGGTCGCGTCGTGCCGTCTGCCGGGCCTGACGGATCTGCTCGGTCAACAGGCTCGTCGTTCCGGCAGCGGACTGCAACTCGCGACGGACCGTCTCGCGGCGCTCATGGATCGAGGCGATCACCAGCCCCATCGGCACGCCCAAGCCGACCAGCGCCGTTTCGGCGAGCTGCAGGCTCGCCTCGATGGTCTCCGGCACCGTGTCGGTGACGCCGAGCGTGTAGAGGTGACGGGCGTGCTGGGCATCATGGGCGCGCGCCACGATCATCACGTCGGGCCGGCGCGCCCGCACCGCCCGCACGACATCGTCGACGACGGCGGTGTCGATGGTGACGATGACGCCCGCCGCCTCGTCGATGCCGCAGCGCTGCAGGTAGATCGGGTTGCTGGCATCGCCGTAGTAGATCGGGCGGCCGAGGTTGCGCCAGCGTTCGACGAGGGTGACGTCCTTGTCGGTGGCGAGATAGGGGATCTCGTGCTTGTCGAGGAGATCACAGACCAGCTGGCCGACACGGCCATGCCCCACGACGATGACGCGCTTGGTCCGGTCATCCGGCGGCAGTACGGTCGAGGAGGGTCGCGACGGCGCGTCGGCATCGAGGCGCTTGTGGATGCGCCGGGCGGCCAAAGCGATGAGCGGCAGCGTCGCCATGGTCAACGACACCATGGCGAGCACACCCGCCGCCACGCCGCTGTCGACCAACTTGAACTGGGTCGCAAGGCCAATGCCGATGAAGGCGAACTCGCCGCCGGGAGCCAGCAGCAGGCTGGTCTCCATGCTGGTCGACCACGGCACGCCAAACAGCCGGCAGAGCGGCGCCAGCAGCAGCGTCTTGGCCACGATCATGGCGAGGAACCCACCAACCACCAGCAGCGGCTCGCGCCAGATGAACCCCAGGTCGATATGCATGCCGACGGAGAAGAAGAAGACTCCCAGCAGCAGGCCGCGGAAGGGATCGATCATCGCCTCGACCGCGCGGCGGTATTCGGTCTCGGCAAGGAGAAGCCCGGCAATGAAGGCGCCCAGCGCCATCGAGATGCCGGCGGCGGAGGCGATCACGCCGGAGCCGACGGCGATCAGCAGGGTGGCGGCCATGAAGAATTCCGGATTGTCCGTGCTCGCCGCCAGACGGAACAGCGGCTTCAGCACGACGCGGCCAACGACGGCGATCACGCCGACAGCGATGGCCGCCTCGACCAGCGCGATCACCACGCCCTGCACGACGGAACCGTCGCTATTGCCGCCCAGTGCGCTGATCAGGAACAAGAGCGGCACCACGGCAAGATCCTGGGCGATCAGGATGGCGAAGCTGGTGCGGCCGGTGGTCGACATCATGCGGCGCTGGCCGCTCAGCAGTTCCATCACGATGGCCGTCGAGGACAGTGCCAGGCAGGCACCGATGATCAGGGCCGCCGCCGGCGGCTGGCCGAGCCACAGGGCGCCGAGGCTGAGGGCGATCGCCGTCAGGGAGACCTGCAGCCCGCCCAGCCCGAACACCAGCCGGCGCATGGTGATCATGCGGCGCATCGACAGTTCCAGGCCGATGAAGAACAGCAGGAAGACGATTCCCAGATCGGCAATGAAGGCGATCTGCTTCTCGCCGGTGACGGTCAGCCAGTCGATGGCGCGTGAATAGTCGGCGAGCTGTCCCAGCCCATGCGGGCCGAGCAGGGCGCCGACGACCAGAAAACCCAGGATCGGGCTGACCTTCAACCGATGCACGACCGGCGCCACGATGGCCGCCGTTCCCAGAACGATCAGGGCATCCTTGAAGACGAAGATTTCCGC
>JAUXRT010000117.1 GCA_030681635.1 Reyranella sp. | reverse complement strand
ATCAAGCGCGTGGCGCAGCGGCTCAATCCGCGCATCTGCCGCACCGTGGCCCTGTCGGCACCCACTGAGCGCGAGCGCACGCAGTGGTATTTCCAGCGCTATGCCGCGCACCTGCCGGGAGCCGGCGAGATCGTGCTGTTCGACCGAAGCTGGTACAATCGTGCCGGCGTCGAGCGGGTGATGGGCTTCTGCACGGAAGACGACGTCCAGGAATTCTTCCGGTCGGCGCCCGAGTTCGAGCGCATGCTCGTGCGGTCGGGGATCATCCTCATCAAGTACTGGTTTTCAATCACCGACGAGCAGCAGAACCTCCGGTTCCTGATGCGCATCCACGACCCGTTGAAACAGTGGAAGCTCTCTCCCATGGACCTCGAATCGCGACGGCGCTGGGAGGAGTACACCAAGGCCAAGGAGGAGATGCTGGAGCGCACCCACATTCCCGAGGC
The DNA here is from genome assembly GCA_030681635.1 of Reyranella sp. Classification (GTDB taxonomy): domain Bacteria; phylum Pseudomonadota; class Alphaproteobacteria; order Reyranellales; family Reyranellaceae; genus Reyranella. Next base: position 17,647 of record JAUXRT010000117.1, on the reverse strand, counting down.
GCGCTGGTGGGTGATCGAGGGCAACGACAAGAAGCGGGCGCGGCTCAACTGCATCCATCACCTGCTGCAGCAGATCCCCTACAGCGATGTCGAGCAGGATCCCGTCGCCTTGCCCGAGCGGGCGCGCAAGCCGGACTACCTGCGCCGGCCCGTGCCGGCCGAACTCCACGTTCCCGACGTCTACTGAATCTCGCCCGGGATTCGACGCTGGCATGTCGCTTGCTTAGAGTGCTGTGGGACGAAACAAGACGGTCGTTATGAGCATCCACGTCGCGCTGCATCATCGAACGACCTATATATATGACCGGCCGGTCGCCCTTGGGCCTCAGGTGGTACGCCTGCGTCCAGCGCCGCACTCGCGTACGCCGGTGCTGTCTTATTCGCTGAAGGTGACGCCGGCCGAGCATTTCATCAACTGGCAGCAGGATCCGCAAGGCAATCACCTGGCGCGACTGGTGTTTCCGGAAAAGACCGACAGGTTCGAGATCGTGGTCGATCTCGTGGCCGACATGTCGGTCAACAATCCCTTCGACTTCTTCCTGGAGCCCGAGGCCGAGACCTGGCCCTTCGCCTACGATCCCGCGTTGGCCGAGGAAATCGCGCCGTTCCGCAAGCTGGAGCCACCGGGTCCGCTCCTCAAGGAATGGCTCGCCAAGGTCAGCGCCAAGAAGGTCCGGACCGTCGACTTCATCGTGGGCCTCAACGCGCGGCTGCAAAAGGAGATCGGCTACATCGTGCGGATGGAGCCGGGCGTGCAGACCTGCGAGCAGACGCTGTCGCTCGCCAAGGGCTCGTGCCGCGACACCGGCTGGCTGCTCGTCACCATCATGCGCCACCTGGGCTTCGCCGCGCGCTTCGCCTCGGGCTACCTGATTCAGCTCAAGCCCGACGAGAAGCCGCTCGATGGGCCTGAGGGTCCCACCGGCGATTTCACCGACCTCCATGCCTGGTGCGAGGTCTACCTGCCGGGCGCGGGCTGGATCGGGCTCGACCCGACCTCGGGCCTGCTGACGGGCGAGGGCCATATCCCGCTCGCCTGCACGCCGGAACCTTCCAGCGCGGCACCGATCGAAGGCGCGGTCGAGAAATCGGAAGTCGAGTTCGAACACGAGATGACGGTCGTGCGCGTGCGCGAGACGCCTCGCACGACCAAGCCCTACACCGACAAACAATGGGCAACGCTCCTGAAAGTCGGCGAGGCGATCGAAGGCGACATTGCCAAGGGCGACGTCCGGCTCACCATGGGCGGCGAGCCGACCTTCGTGTCGATCGACGACATGGACGGCGCGGAATGGAACACGCTGGCGCTGGGACCGGAGAAGCGCCGGCTGGCCGGCGTGCTGTTCCGCAAGCTCGCGGATCGCTTCGCCAAAAAGCCACTGCTGCACTTTGGCCAAGGCAAATGGTACCCCGGCGAGCAGCTGCCGCGCTGGGCGCTGGGCTGCTTCTGGCGCAAGGACGGCCAGCCGATCTGGCGCGACCCGCATCTCACCGCCGTCGAATCCAAGCCTGTCGGCGCGACACCCGAAGCGGCGCAGCGCTTCGCGCTCGCCCTTGCCGAACGGCTGCAACTCAATCCCGGCTATCTCTTCGCGGCCTACGAGGACACCTGGTACTACCTGTGGCGTGAGCGGCGCCTGCCCAGCAACGTCGCGGTCGATGCCGCCAAGGTGAAGGATCCGCTGGAGCGCGAGCGGCTGTCGCGGGTTTTCGAGAAGGGCCTGGAGAGTGCCGCGGGGTACGTGTTGCCGATTACCCGCGAACAGAACGGGCGGACTAACGGGAACGGCCACGCCAATGGCCACGGGGGCCGCTGGCGCAGCGGTCCGTGGTTCCTGCGCTCGGAGAAGTGCTACCTGATCCCCGGCGACTCGGCGCTCGGCTATCGCCTGCCGCTCGATTCGCTGCCGTGGGCAAGCCCGGCCGACACAGGCTTCCTCGCCGATCCCGACCCGATGGCGCCCTATCCCGAGCTGCCACCGCTCGACACTTTCCGCCGCGCTGCCGTCCTGCGCCGCCAGGAGCGTGGCATTGCACCCGACATCAACGGCGAGGGCGAGGCCCGCCGCGAAGCCTGGCGCCGCGCGCTGGCGCCCGATCTCGCGGCCCGGCCCGGCGTCGGCGCATCGGCCGGCGCCATCGTGCGCACCGCGATGTCGTTCGAAACGCGCGACGGCCATCTCTACGTCTTCATGCCGCCGGTCGAGCGCACCGAGGACTATCTCGACCTGGTGGCGGCGGTGGAGGACACCGCCGAGGAGCTGGGCCAGCCGGTCTTCATCGAAGGCTATCCGCCGCCCGGCGCCGATTCGCGGCTGCTGAACTTCAGCGTCACACCCGACCCCGGCGTGATCGAGGTCAACATCCATCCCTCGGCAAGCTGGCCCGAGCTCGTGACCAAAACCGAGATCGTCTACGAGGAGGCGCGCACGACGAGGCTCGGCGCGCAGAAATTCATGATCGACGGCCGGCACACCGGCACCGGCGGCGGCAACCACTTCGTGCTGGGTGGCCCCTCGGCACCCGATTCGCCAATGCTGCGCCGGCCCGACCTGCTGAAGAGCCTTTTAGGCTACTGGATCAACCATCCCTCGCTCTCCTACCTGTTCTCGGGCCTGTTCATCGGTCCGACCAGCCAGCATCCGAGGGTCGACGAGGCGCGCAGCGATTCGCTGCACGAGTTGGAGATCGCCTTCCGCCAGATCGCGCCCGGCAGACAAACGCCGCCGTGGCTGGTCGACCGCGTCTTCCGCAACCTGCTGGTCGATGCGACCGGCAACGCGCACCGCACCGAGTTCTGCATCGACAAACTCTTCACACCGGACAGCGCCGCCGGCCGGCGCGGGCTGCTGGAACTGCGCGCCTTCGAGATGCCGCCACACTGGCGCATGAGCGTGGCGCAGCAGGCGCTGCTGCGCGGCCTGGTCGCCAAATTCTGGGAGCGGCCCTACGAGCGGCCGCTCAGCCGCTGGGGCACGCGCCTGCACGACGATTTCATGCTGCCGCACTTCGTCTGGCAGGATTTCAGCGACGTGCTGGCCGATCTCGCCGAGGCCGGCTACCGCTTCGAGCCGGAATGGTTCGCACCGCACTTCGAATTCCGCTTCCCGCGCCTCGGCGAGATTTCCCAACGCGGCGTCGGGCTCGAGCTGCGCCATGCGCTGGAGCCCTGGCATGTGCTGGGCGAGGAGCCGGGCGGCGGCGGCGCGGTGCGCTACGTCGATTCCTCGGTCGAGCGCCTGCAGGTCAAGGTCGAGGGGCTGAACGATGCCCGCCACGTGATCGCCTGCAACGGCTGGCGCGTGCCGCTGCGCGCCACCGGCACATCAGGCGAATACGTGGCCGGCGTGCGCTACCGCGCCTGGCAGCCGGCCAATGCGCTGCACCCGACCATCGGCGTGCATGCGCCGCTCACCTTCGATATCCATGACAGCTGGAGCGGCCGATCGCTGGGCGGCTGCAGCTACCATGTCTCCCATCCCGGCGGCCGCAGCTACGACCGCGTGCCGGTGAATGCCAACGAGGCCGAGGCGCGCCGCCGCGTCCGCTTCTTCCCGATCGGCCACACGCCGGGCGAGGCACAAGAGCCGCGGGCCATGTCCAATCCTGAACATCCGCTGACACTGGATCTGCGGCGGGCGTGAGGTAGACCTCGCCCCCTCCCCATGCGATTCTAACCCCTCCAATTCATTCCATCAGCGGGCCCATGGAGTCGTTGCGCGGCCTCCTTTCTTCGCCGGCTAGCGCCTACGACGAGCTGGTCACCGGCCAGAAGTCGATCCGCTATCACTGGCAGGGCATCCTGAGCGTCATTCGCGCGCTGCCGGGCGGGCTGGGCGAGCGCGTGGAAAGCGCGCGGCGCCAGCTCGAGGAATCGGGCGCCACGGTCAACCTGCTCGATGACCGCGCGGCGCCACGCTGGACCTTCGATCCGCTGCCGTTCGTCGTGGCGCCCGCCGAATGGACGGCGCTCGAGACCGGCCTGATCCAGCGCGCCCGCCTGCTCGACGCCATCCTGGCCGACGTCTACGGCCCGCAGACTCTGCTGAAGGAGCGGCTGCTGCCGCCGATGCTGGTCCACGCCAACCGGCATTTCCACCGGCCCTGCCAAGTCACCGACGGCGCGACACCGACCCGTCACCTCGCCCACTATGCCGTCGACCTGGTGCGGCTGGGCGACGGGCGCTGGCATGTGCTGGCCGACCATACCGAGGTGCCGGCCGGCATCGGCTATGCGCTGGAAATGCGCCGGGTCCTGGCGCGCAGCCTGCCCGAGGCGTTCCGCTCCATCCCGGTGCGGCATCTCCGGCCCTTCGTCGACCGCTGGCACGATTCGCTGCTGGCGCTGGCGCCGGCCGACATCGCCCAGCCCAACATGGCGGTGCTGACGCCGGGCTCGCTGTCGGCGACTTATTTCGAGCACGTCTACCTCGCGCGGGCGCTGGGCGTGCCGCTGGTCGAGGGCGGCGATCTGGTAGCGCGCGATGGCCAGGTGTCGCTCAAAACGCTGGCCGGGCTGCGGCCGGTGCACATGCTGCTGCGCCGCCTCGACAGCGCCTTCGTCGATCCATTGGAACTGCGCGCCGATTCGGCGCTGGGCGTGACCGGCCTGGTCGAGGCGACGCGCAGCGGCCGGATCGAGCTCGCCAATGCGCTGGGCTCCGGCGTCGTCGAGACGCCGGCCCTCATGCCCTTCCTCGAACGGCTCTGCGAACGCCTGCTCGGCCAGCCGCTCGGCCTGCCGTCGCTCGACGTGTGGTGGCTGGGCGAGCCCTCGGCCGCGACCTTCGTGATGGCCAATCTCGATTCCATGATCGTGCGGCCCTGCCTCGGCAACGACCGCGAACCGATCGTGGTCGGCATGCTGGAGCCCGAGGACCGCAAGGCGCTGGTCGAGCGCCTCCGCGTGCAACCCGGCCAGTTCGTGGCCCAGCATCCGTTTACGCCCTCGCTCAGCCCGCGCTGGGACGGCAAGGGGCTGGCGCCCGCGAGCGTGGTGATGCGCGTCTTCGTCAGTGCAGACGGCGACAGCTATCGTGTGCTGCCGGGCGGCCTGGCGCGCGAGCCGACCGGTGAGACGGCGTTGCATTCGCTTAGTCGGCTCAACGGCACCCTGAAGGACGTCTGGGTGCTGGCCGAGGACGCAGCCGACGTCGAACTGCCGGCGACCCGGCAGTTCCATCAGCTCGCGGTCGAGCGCGGCGGCGCCGACCTGCAAAGCCGCGTCGCCGACAATCTGTATTGGCTGGGACGCTACATCGAGCGGCTGGACAACGATGCCCGCCTGCTGCGCACCACCGCCACAAGGGTGGCGCAGGGCGCCATGGGCCCGCGCGATTCGATCGAGCTGCGCATGCTCGGCCGGCTGCTGAGCAAAGCCAACCTGATGGAATCGGCCTCGGCTCTGGCGGCGCCAGAGAGCGCCGCCTTCCAGCAGGGACTCGACGCCGTGGCCGCCGACGAACGCGGGCTTGCGACCGTGCTCGACGCCATCCAGCGGCTGGCCGGCACGCTGCGCGACCGCTTCTCCGCCGACATGACGATCGCGGCCGGGCCGCTGATGGCCGAGGTGCGCCAGCGGCTGATGTCGGCCCGCGGCAACCTCGATCCGCTGCTGGCGGCGCTCGACGAAACCGTGCGCTTCGTGGCCACGCTCTCAGGGCTGGCGCAGGAGAACATGACGCGCGGCACGGGCTGGCGCTTCCTCGATCTCGGCCGGCGCTTGGAGCGCGCGCAGTTCATCCTGACCGGCGCCCTCAATCCGTTCACGCAGTCGCCGATCGACTGGGATGCCGCGATGCGCCTGGCCCTCGAACTCTGCGACAGCACCATCACCTACCGCACCCGCTACCTCGGCCAGCTCCAGCCGGCGCCGGTGCTCGACCTGGTCATCCTCGACGACAGCAACCCGCGCGCGCTGGCCTTCCAGCTCCGCACCATCAACACCCATCTCGACTATCTCGCCCACGCGTCGGGCGTGCAGGTCCAGGCGCTGCCCGACTCGCTCGACAAGGACCTCGCCGCCGTGGTCCGCCAGTTCGCCGGCGATGAGCAGGCCTGGCGTCACGAGGGCCTGGCGCTGGCCATGCTGCGCGACGTCGCGGCCGAGGCCGACGAGCGGCTGGAAGCGCTCTCGGGAGCGATCACGCGCGCCTATTTCTCACACGTGCCGGCATCGCAGGCCGTCGGCACCTCGGGCGGTTGAGAGAGGAGCAGACCATGAAATACCTGCTCTCGCACCGCACCTCGTACAGCTACGCCAGCAGCGTCGACTCGGCGCACCACATCGCCCATCTCAGGGCCCGCGCGTTCCCCGGCCAGAAGGTGACCTCGATCGGCATCGAGACCGACCCGGCGCCGGCGCTGGCGGTGCAGCACATCGATCACTTCGGCAATCACATCGACATCTACCGGATCGACAAGCCGCACACGCGCTTCGACATCGAAGTCCGGGCCGCCGTCGACGTGCGCTTTCCCGAGCCGCCGCCCGCCGCCTCGACGCCGCGCTGGGAGGATGTTCGCGCGGCTTTGAGCGGCGACGGCTTCCCGGTGCCGGTCGAGGCCAGCGAATTCGTCTACGACTCGCCGCTGGTGCCGACCGTGGAGGCGCTGAAAGCCTATGGCGCGCAGTCGCTCACAGCAGGGCGGCCAATCCTCGAGGCGGCGCGCGAGCTCACCTCGCGCATAAAAGCCGACTTTGCCTATGAACCTGGCGCCACCGACATCAGCACGCCCCTGGCCGAGGTCTTCGCCGGCAAGTCAGGCGTCTGCCAGGACTTCGCCCATGTCGAGATCGCGGCACTGCGCGCCCACGGTCTCGCCGCCGGCTATGTCTCGGGCTACATACGGACGATCCATTCCAAGGATGAGATCGCGCTCCGCGGCGCCGACGCCAGCCACGCCTGGGTGGCGGTGTGGTGCGGTGAGGCCGCGGGCTGGGTCCATCTCGACCCGACCAACGACCTGGTGGCCCACGAGGACCATGTGGCCGTCGCCTGGGGCCGCGACTTCGCCGACGTGAGCCCGCTGCGCGGCGTGATCCTGGGCGGCGATTCCCACACTTATAGCGTCGGCGTCACGCTGGTGCCGACGGACTGAGTCGGGTCTCAACGCTTCGCACAGCTTGGGTGCATTTTCGCAGAGTGACGGACAACTGTGGCGGCCGGAAAATCCAAAGCGGCTGAACCGAACAGGAGCGACGACTGACCCTCCTCTATCGATTCTTTCTGTGGCAGGACGGCGTAGGCGACATGCCTGAATTGAGAGTCCTCAAGCCAAAGGAGGCTTTCGAGATCGTCTGCGCTGCAATGCGGATCGAATACGAGGCGACGTTCTGGAACCAGATGAGCGTTCGCAGTGTCGTCTGGACGTTCGGCTTGCTTACTTTGCTTTACGTGATCGTAGGTGTTGCGGTCTTTTCTAGACACAAAGACCTCTTCATTGCGGGCTTTGTCCTCATTCTTCCCCTTGCCGTGGTCGGAGGTCTTTTCTTCAGAAGGCGAGACCAATCGAGGAGGCTTCGTCCGCGTATCCACGAAGTTCTCAAGGCGCGACAAGCCTCCGCCCCTCATTAGGACAAGAAGTCCTTGGTCCAGCGCGTATAGTCGTCGTCGCGCGTCACCTTCTTCATGAGATCGGCGCTCGCAACCCCTTGCAGTTTCGACGGCGCCGTCCCATCGCGCAGTGCCTTCAGCGTGTCGTGCACAGCTTTTACGCCCGCCGCGAAGGGCTGATGGCCCTGGAGCGCGATGCGGACACGACGCGACGCGAGATAGTCGCGGTCGGTGAGGTCGCCCGACACGCCGCCGAGGATCAGCGGCAGCTTGGTCGCAGCCGAGATGGCGTCGAGCTCGGCCCGTGTCTTGATGCCGACGAAGAACAGCGCATCGACGCCCGCCGCCTCGTAGGCCTGGCCGCGGGCAATGGCGTCGTCGAGGCCGGAGATGATGATCGCGCTGGTGCGGCCGGCGATGCAGAGCAGCGGGTCCTGGCGGCCGGCGAGTGCTGCCTTCATCTTGCCGACGCCTTCGGCGATGGAAATGAGCCGCGGCTTGGTCGTGCCGTGGGGCGTCGGCAGCTCGGTGTCCTCGATGCTCATGCCGCAGACGCCTGAAGTCTCCAGCTCCTCGACCGTGCGCTTCACATTGAGCGCGTTGCCGTAGCCATGGTCGGCATCGACCATCAGCGGCAGAGTGCCGGCGCGGTTGATGCGGTAGGCCTGGGCCGCGAATTCAGAGAGTGTGAGCACGATCAGGTCGGGGGCGCCCAGCACCGTCAGCGACGCGGTGGATCCCGCAAACATGCCGATCTCGAAGCCGAGGTCCTCGGCGATGCGGGCGGAGATCGGATCGTAGACCGACCCGGGGTGGAAGCAGCGATCCCCGGCGAGAAGCGCGCGAAAGCGCTGGCGGCGGTCGGTCCAATGCATGGTGGTCAATCCTCCCTCGATTTGGGCCCCTGCATAGCAAAACCCGAAGCCTCCCACCCTTGTTTTAGCCCGGCCTGCGGGCGTAGCGTTGCCGCAGGAGGGCGCCCTTGGACACCGCGATTCCCACACCCAGCACACTGGCGGGAGACCCTGCGGTCGTGGCGCGCGCCGAGGCCTTGCGTCCGGCCATCGAGGCCGCGTCGAACGAGATCGAGGACACGCGCCGGCTGCCGCCTGCCCTGCTCGACAAGCTGCACGAGGCGCAGCTGTTTCGCCTGCTGCTGCCGCGCTCGTCGAACGGCATCGAGACCGACCCCGTCACCTTCTTCCATGTCATCGAGACCATTGCCCGCGGCGACGCCTCGACCGCCTGGTGCCTGAGCCAGGCCGGCGGCTGCGCCATGACGGCGGCCTATCTCGCGCCCGAGGTCGCCAGGGACATCTTCGGCGACGATCGCGCCGTGCTGGCCTGGGGACCGGGACCCAGGACCCGCGCGGTCCAGTGCGAGGGTGGCCACAAGGTTACGGGCACATGGGCCTTCGCCTCGGGTGGCCGTCACGCCACCTGGATCGGCTGCCATTCGCCGCTCTTCAGGGCCGACGGCTCGCCGGTCATGACCAAGGACGGACGGCAGATCGAGCGCACCTTCCTGGTGCCGTCCTCGTCCGTGACCTGGACCGATATCTGGAGCGTGGTCGGCCTGCGCGGCACGGCGTCGGATCAGTTCGCCGTCACCGACCTCTTCGTGCCCGACGGCTATTCGTTCAGCCGCGACTTCTCGCAGCCCGCTTTCGAGCGCCGCGAGCCGGGCGCGCTCTACCGCATGTCGGCGATGACCTGCTACGAGGTGGGCTTCGCCGGCGTGGCCCTCGGCATCGCGCGCAGCGCGCTCGACGATTTCGTCGAAACAGCCAAGACCAAGGTCCCGCGCGGCGGCAAGAGCCCGATCCGCGACAGCGCGGTGGTGCAGACCAATCTGGCGCAAGCCGAGATCGGCATCCGCACCGCCCGCGCCTACCTGCTGCAGGAACTGGCCCGGATCTGGAATGAGATCTCGGACGGGGCGGCCCTCACGATCGATCACCGCATCGTCATCCGCGGCGCCTCGACCAATGCGATCCACAGGGCGCGCGAAGCCGTCGACTTCGCCTACAATGCCGCCGGCGCCACGGCGATCTTCGAAAACCATCCGCTGGAGCGCCGCTTCCGCGACATCCATACCGTGACCCAGCAGCTGCAGGGCCGGCTTTCCCACTTCGAAACCGTCGGCGCCTGGATGATGGACGTCGACACCGATCTCACCTTCGTCTGAGGAGACCTCCATGCCGCTCGGCGCCCTGCAGCACTATACGATCGAACCTTCCAACCTGAAGAAAACCGTGAAGTTCTACTGCGAGGTGCTGGGCCTCGAGGATGGCGACCGTCCGCCCCTCGGCTTCCCCGGCAACTGGCTCTATTCCGGCGGCGTCGCCACCGTGCATATCCTGGGACCGCGCAAGCCGCGCGAAGGCATCATCGTGCGCGGCACCAAGAAGAAGTTCAAGGATACCGGCCGCTTCGACCATATCGCCTTCGCCGGCACCGACATCGACGGCGTGCGCAAGAAACTGAAGGCCAAGAAGGTGAAGTTCCGCGAGCAGACCATCCCGCGCACCGGCGGCCAGCAGATCTTCCTCTACGATCCCGACGGCGTCGGCGTGGAGATCAACTTCCCGCCACCCCCGCCCGCCAAGAACGTCGCCAAGTAGGCGGCGTGAACCCATGATGGCCAAGCTCGACCGCAACGGCGTCAAAATCCACTACGAAATCCACGGTGCCGGCCCCACGCTTCTGCTGAGCCACGGCTACAGCTCGACCTGCCGCATGTGGGACGGCCAGATCGCCGCCCTCAAGGACCGCTACCAGGTCGTCGTCTGGGATTTTCGCGGGCACGGCGAGAGCGACTACCCGGCCGACCCGGCGCTCTATTCCGAGGCGCTGACGGTGGGCGACATGCTGGCCCTGCTCGACCTCGTAGGCGCCCGGAAAGCGATCGTGGCCGGCCTGTCGCTGGGCGGTTACATGTCGCTCGCCTTCCATGCCAGCCATCCCGACCGGGTGCGCGCCCTGATGCTGTTCGACACCGGCCCCGGCTTCAAGAAGGACGAGGCGCGGCTCAAATGGAACGAGACGGCGCAAAGGCGCGCGGCCGACTTCGATGCCCGCGGCCTCGCGGCACTGAATACCAGCGACGAGGTCAAGCTCACGCGGCATCGCGACGCCACCGGCCTGGCAGGTGCTGCGCGCGGCATGCTTGCGCAGCAGAACGACCGCGTGATCCAATCGCTCGACAAGATCGCCGTACCGACCCTGGTGCTGGTCGGCGCCAACGACACGAACTTCCTCGCCGCCACCGACTACATGGCGGCCAAGATCAAGGGAGCGGCCAAGGCGGTCGTTCCCGACGCGGGACATGCGGCAAACCTGCATCAGCCCGCGCTTTTCAATCAGGCAGTCGAGGCGTTCCTCGCCAAGCTGCCGGCCGTTTAGGGAGCAGGACCATGGGCAAGCGAATCGCAGTCGTCGGCGTCGGGGCATTGGGCGGCTATGTCGGCGGCTATCTCGCCAAGGCGGGCGAGGACGTGACCCTGATCGATTTCTGGCCGGAGAACATCGAGACCATCCGCAAGCGCGGCCTGGAGCTCGACGGCGTGACGCCGGAGGAGAAGTTCACCGTCACCGAAGCCAAGACCATGCACCTGACGGAGATCCAGGACCTCTCGCGCCAGAAGCCGATCGACATCGCCTTCGTGTCGATGAAGTCCTACGACACCGAATGGGCGACGGCGCTGATCAAGCAGTATCTGGCGCCGGACGGCTATATCGTGTCGCTGCAGAATTGCCTGAACGAGGAGCGCATCGCGGGCATCGTCGGCTGGGGCAAGACGGTGGGCATGGTGGCCTCGCTGATCTCGGTCGACATGTATGAGCCCGCCCGCATCCGCCGCACCGTCGCCAAGGGCGGCGACAAGCACACGGTGTTCCGCGTCGGCGAGGTCCACGGCCGCATCACCAAGCGCGTCGAGGAGCTGCGCGAGATGGTGGGCCGCATCGACAGCGCCAAGACGACGACCAACCTGTGGGGCGAGCGCTGGTCCAAGCTCTGCCAGAACGGCATGAAGAACGGCGTCTCGGCCGCGACGGGCCTCACCGGCGCCGACTGCGACCGCAACGACGCCATCCGCCGCTTTTCCATCAAGCTCGGCGGCGAGGCGGTGCGCGTGGGCCAGGCGCTGGGCTACCACATCGAGAAGATCGGCAAGTTCGAGCCCGAGACGCTGGCCCGGGCATCGGAGGGCGACAAGGCGGCCCTCGACGAGGTCGAGACGATCCTGCGGCCGGGCTCCAACACCAATCCCAACCCGCGCGCCGATATCCAGCGCCCGTCGATGGCCCAGGACATCCGCAAGGGCCGTCGCACCGAAATCGAATTCATGAACGGCTACATTGCCGAGCGCGGCAACTACATCGGCGTCGCCGCCCCCACCCACACCAAGCTGACCGAGATCGTGAAGAGGGTGGAACGGCAGGAGATCAAGGCCGCACCAAGCCTGCTCGGGGGCTGAGCAAGCAATTGTCATCGATCAAACGCCTCGGCTTCTTCACGCGCCTGCTCGACCAGGCGGATGCGACTGAGCGCTATCGCCTGGCCACGGAGCAGATCGCACAGGCCGAGAAGTGCGGCGTCGATTCGGCATGGATCGCCCAGCATCACTTCCACGAGGGCGAAGGCGGCCTGCCCGCGCCCTTCGTGTTCCTGGCGCATGCCGCCGCCCACACGTCGCGCATTCGCCTCGGCACGGGCATCGTGACGCTGCCGCTCGAGCTGCCGATCCGGGTGGCCGAGGACGCCGTCGTCACCGACCTGCTGAGCGGCGGTCGCCTCGAAGTGGGCGTGGGTCCAGGCGGCAATCTCACCGCCTTCACGGCGTTCAATTTGGACAGCAACGACCGCCACGGCCTGTTCGACCGCCACCTCGACATGCTGAAGACGGCATGGTCCGGCGGTGCACTGCCCGGCGGCGACAGGCTCTATCCCTCGAGCCCCACCCTGGTCGACCGCATCTGGCAGGCGACCTTCACCGTGGCGGGCGCGCGCCGCGCCGGGGCCTCCGGCGACGGCCTGATGCTGTCGCGCACCCAGCCGCGCATGCCCGATGCACCCAAGGCACCGCTGGCCGACATCCAGAACCCGATGCTCGACGCCTATTTGGAGGCGCTGCACGCCAGCAACCACAGGGGTCGCGAGCCGCGCATCCTGGCGTCACGCACCATCTTCGTGGCCGACGACCACAAGGAGGCGATGAAGCTGGCCGAAGCCGGCCTGTCGCGCATGCGTCACCGGCTGGCGGCCACCGGCAATCTCTCGTCCGGCAACCTCGTCGGCGATCTGATCGCGGCCATGGACGTCCATATCGGCACGCCCGACGAGGTCATCGCCTCGCTGCAGGCGGATACGACATTGCAACGCGCGACAGACCTCACCATGCAAGTTCACTCGATCGACCCGCCGCATCCGTATATCCTGCGCTCGATCGAACTGTTCGCGGCCGAGGTGGCGCCGGCATTGGGCTGGGTGCCCGAAGTCAAAGCGGGGGCAAGGCAAGTCGCATGAGTGACGTAATCGACACGCTGGTGGGCATCGCACCGGGATCGAAACTGGACGCGATCCGCGCCCAGCGATCGGAGGCGCGCAAGCACGCCCAGGCGAGCTACACATCCCTGTTCGAGCCCCGCGACATCGCCGGCGTCACGGCCGAGGAGCGCCACGCCATTGCCGCCTTCGTCGCGGGCCTGCATGGCGAACCCAAGACGGATGCCTTCTATGCCGCGAAGCTGCCGGCGGCCCTGCGCGCGGCCATCGCGGCGGAAGTCGCCGCGGCCAAGAGCAAGGGCCCCTATGGCCGCTTCCCCAAGGGACCGCTCAGCGCCGAGGATGCGCCCGGCCCGACCTGGAAAGTGAGCGCGGCAGGCCGCAAGGCACTGGGCGCACGGCTGCCGGCGGCGTTCGAGCATACGCACATGCTGGTGTTCCATCCGCGCGACGCGGCCGCCCCGGCGCTGCAGGCGCTGCTCGATGCCGGCTGGTCGACGACCGACATCGTGACGGTCTCCCAGCTCGTCGCCTTCCTGTCCTACCAGATCCGGGTCGTTTCCGGCCTCAGCACGCTTGCGAGCACCCTATGACCGAGAAGACCCTCACCCCGCCGCCGCACACTGAGCCGGTCGCCTTCACCCGCGACATGCTCGATTGGCTGCCCTGGATCGAGCCGATGGCCGAGCAGGACATGACCGAGCGGCACCTCACCAGCCTGGTCGACGCCTCGCGCGTGAAATCACCCTACTTCCGTCTGCTGGCGCGCGACCCCGACGTGCTGGAAGCCCGTACCCGGACGGACAAGGATATCTTCTATAATCCCGAAGCCGGCCTGCCGCGGGCCGAGCGCGAGCTGGCTGCCGCCGCCACCTCGCGGTTGAACGGCTGCATCTACTGCGCCTCGGTCCATGCCCGCTTCGCCGCGACCTACTCCAAGCGCCCCGACGACGTGCAGCGCCTGCTCGACGAGGGCGTCGGCGCCAAGCTCGACGAGCGCTGGGACGCGATCGTGGCGGCCTCGGTGGCGCTCACGGCGCTGCCGATCACCTTCGGGCCGCCGCATATCGAGCGCCTGCGCAAGGTCGGGCTCGACGATGCCGCGATCGCCGACCTGATCGGCGCCGCCTCGTTCTTCAACTGGGCCAACCGGCTGATGCTGTCGCTGGGCGAGCCCGCCACCCAGGGCTAAAGCGCGCTCTACCAGTCCTCGTAGAGACCGTAGGCTTCCGGATCGTTGGCCCAGTCAGCGTCGAGCATGTTGTTGAAACTCGTTGGGCTGTACGGATTATCGGAGTCGTTGGCCTTGATTGCTTCCTTGATCATGTTCGCAGAGGCCGCCTTTATGTAGGCATTGTAGGCGGTCTGGTTGCCGATATAGAGGCAGCCGCAGAAGGTTTGATCGGGATACACCCAGACGTCCTTGCCCTTGTAGGTCTTCCGCGAGAGTTGCTGTGCCGGCAGCCTCTTGAACGCCGCGACCTGCCCCGGCGTCTTCAGCGTGATCGTCTTGAAGCCGGACGACGACAAGAGGGATTCCTTGCTGACGGTGGGCGGCGGCGCGGGCATGCAGGCAGCGACGGCGAGGCTCAGCCCCAGAACGGCCAGTATCGACCCAAACAGCTTCATCGCATTCTCCCCCGTCTCACGCCCTGGGCCTCAGGCAGCGGCCTTCAATCCCATTTTGGCATCTTCCTTTATCATGTCCGCCCCCTTCTCGGCGATCATGATGGTGGGAGCGTTGGTGTTGCCCGAGGTCACGGTCGGCATGATCGAGGCGTCGATCACCCGCAGGCCGGCAATGCCGTGGACACGCAGGCGGTCGTCGACCACCGCCATCGGGTCCTGGCCCATCTTGCAGGTGCCGATGACGTGATAGGTCGTCTGGCCGGTGCGCCGGGCAAAATCGAGCCATTCGTCGTAGCTCTGCACCTTGTCGCCGGGGTTGTTCTCATAGGCGATGTACCTGGCGATCTTGGGATCCTGCATGATCTTGCGGGCGATCTGCATGCCCGCCACCGTGGCGTCGCGGTCGGTCTGTGCCGACAGGAAGTTCGGCCGGATCGCGGGCTCGGCGCCCGGCACGCCCGACTTGATGTGGATCGAGCCGCGAGAATCCGGCCGGCATTGGCCGATCACGACCGTCATGCCGGGATCCTTCTCCAGCATGCGCTTCTGCGCCGAATCGTAGCTGGCGTGCGCCATGTGGAACTGCATGTCGGGTGACTCGAGGCCGGGCCGCGTGCGGACGAAGCCATAGACGACGCCGGCCGTGAGGCTGAGCGCACCCTTCCCGGTCGCGTAGTATTTCAGGACTTCCTTCACCAGGCTGAGGCCACGCGTCTGCTCGTTCAGCGTCGTCATGTCCTTGACGCGCCAGTTCATGCGCGGCGCGAAATGGTCGCCGTAATTCTCGCCGACGCCCTTCAGCTCGTGCCGGACCTCGATGCCGTGCCTGCGCAGCAGCTCGGGCTGGCCAATGCCGGAATGTTCCAGCACGCCCGGCGACTGGACCGAGCCGCACGACACGATGACCTCGCGATTGACCCGCGCCTCGCGCTTCTGGCCGTGCACCGAGTAGGCGACGCCGACGCAGCGCTTGCCTTCCAGGATGACGTTGGCCACCAGCGCATCGGTTTCGATCTTGAGATTGGGCCGGTTGCGGGCGGGGTCAAGGAAGGCGCGCGCCGTCGACCAGCGCTTTCCGTCCTTCATCGTCACCTGGTAGTAGCCGAAGCCTTCCTGGTTGCCGTTGTTGTAGTCCTTGTTCTTCGGGAACCCGCTCGCCTCGGCGGCATCGATGAAGGCATCGCAGAGTTCGTGCGTCTCCCTCATCTCGGCAACGTTCAGCAGACCGCCCTTGCCGCGGCTGTCGTCGCCGCCCAGCTCAAAGTGCTCCGACTTCTTGAAGTAGGGCAGCACCTGCTCGTAGGACCAGCCACGATTGCCGAGCTGGCCCCAGGTGTCGTAGTCGAGCGGCTGGCCGCGCACATAGAGCATGCCGTTGATCGAGCTCGAGCCGCCGAGCGTGCGGCCGCGCGGACAGGGAATGCGGCGGTTGGCCATGCCCTCCTCCGCCTCCATCTCGAAGTTCCAGTTGAACTTCTGATGGTTCAGCAGCTTGGTGAAGCCGGCCGGGATGTCGATCCACATCGACTTGTCACGCGGTCCTGCTTCGAGCAGCAGCACCTTCGTGGTCGAGTCTTCGCTCAGCCGATTGGCCAGAACGCAGCCCGCCGAACCGCCACCGACGATGATGTAATCCCACTCAGCCATTTCGTCCCCCGCCTTCTCCAACGCAGCGGAGGCACCTTACCGCAGATGGCAGGAAACGTGATGCCCAGGTGCGATTTCGCGCAGCGGAGGAGATTCGACCCGGCAGCGGGCGACGGCATAGGGACAGCGGGTGTGGAAGTGGCAGCCGGGCGGAGGCTTCACCGGGCTCGGCACGTCACCCTGCAGGACCAGCTTCTTCCGCTTGATGGCCGGGTCCGGCACCGGCACCGCCGACAACAGGGCCTCGGTGTAGGGATGCTGGGCGCGGGTGAAGATCGAACGGGTGTCGGCATATTCGACGATGCGGCCAAGGTACATCACCGCGATCTGGTGGCTGATGTGCTCGACCACCGCCAGATTGTGCGAAATGAACAGATACGAAAGCTGCCGCTCGCGCTGCAGGTCCTTCAGGAGGTTGATCACCTGGGCCTGGATCGAGACGTCGAGCGCCGACACCGGCTCGTCGCCCACGATCAGCTTGGGGCCCAGCGCCAGCGCGCGGGCGATGCCGATACGCTGACGCTGGCCGCCCGAAAACTGGTGCGGATAGTTGCTCATCTGCGCCGGCCTGAGGCCGACGCGCGCGAACAGGGCGGCGACCTGCTCCGCCCGCTCCCGCTTGGACGACACGCCATGGACCAGCAGCGGCTCGCCCACGATGTCGCCCGCGTACATGCGCGGATTGAGCGAGGAAAACGGGTCCTGGAAGATGATCTGCATCTGCCGCCGGTAGGGCCGCAGTTCGGCCTTGGACAGGCCGGTGATCTCGGTGCCGCCGACCTCGATCGAACCCGACGTCGGCTCGGTCAGGCGCAGCACGGTGCGGCCGGCCGTGGTCTTGCCGCAACCGCTCTCGCCCACCAGGCCCAGCGTCTCGCCGACGCCGATCGTGAAGCTGATGCCGTCGACGGCAAAGACGTTCCCGACATGGCGTCGCAGCAGGCCCTTGCGGATCGGGAAATGCTTCTTGAGGTCCTTGACCGCGAGGACGGGAACGTTGGACTCAGCCATTGCTATGCCAGCAGGCCGCCCAGTGGCCTGTCCGTTTCTGTTCATAGGCCGGCCGCTCGCGCCGGCAGAGATCGTCGGCCTTGCCGCAGCGCGGCGCGAAGGCGCAACCCTGCGGCAGGTCGAACAACGGCGGCACGATGCCGGGGATTTCCTGCAGGCGCTCGGTCCGCCGTTCGGTTTCGCCGCGCATCAGGTCGAGCCGCGGGATCGAGGCCAGCAGGCCGACGGTGTAGGGGTGCAGCGGCCGGGCAAACAGCTCGCCGACCTCGGCTTCCTCGACCTTGCGGCCGGCATACAT
>JAUXRT010000112.1 GCA_030681635.1 Reyranella sp. | reverse complement strand
ATCAAGCTGCTCGCTTATCCCACGCGCGAATGGGCCGACATGATCTGGGTCTACATGGGCCCGCGCGAGCATATGCCGGAACTGCCGCAGCTCGAGCTCGGCCTCGTGCCGGCGGGACATCGCTACGTCTCCAAGAAATGGCAGGACTGCAACTGGGTGCAGAGCCTCGAGGGCGCCATCGACACTGCCCACTTCTCGTTCCTGCATGCCATCCCGACCAAGGACGAGGCGGTCAAGCTCGACATCCTGCGCAAGACGTCGGCGATCGGACAGGAAGGCGGCTTGGCCGATCGCATGCGCTGGGTGACCGACGATCCGCGGCCGAAGTTCAGGGTCCAGAGCCACGACGCGGGCCTCGTGATCGCTGCCGGCCGCAAGACCGACTCGACCGATCTCTACTGGCGCATTGCGCAGTATCTCGCGCCCAATCACGCGTTGGTGCCGGTCGCCTTCCCCGGCGAGGTCTATCACGGCCAGACTTGGGTACCGGTCGATGACACGAAATGCTGGGTCTACACCTACAGCTGGGTGCCCGACCGTCCGCTCACCAACGCCGAACGCGCCAAAGACGCGACGGGGCTCAGCCTCCATGCCGAGATCGGCGAGGACTATGTGCCCAAGCGCAACATCGGCAACGACTACCTGATCGACCGCGAGCTGCAGAAGACGCTGAGCTTCACCGGCATCAGCGGCGTCTCCGATCAGGACGCCGCCATCCAGGACAGCCAGGGCCCGATCCAGGACCGCACCCGGGAGCATCTCGGCCCGACCGACGTCGGCATCGTCGAGTTCCGCAAGCTGGTGATGGCCGCCGCGCGGGCCCTGCGGAAGGGCGACGCACCACGGGCCGCCGCACGGGCGCAAAGCTACGCGGTGCGCGCAGGCGGCTGGATCGCAGGCCCCGAGAAGGATCTCGCGACGGTAATGACGGAACGCTTCGGCCATCCGCACGGCTACATCGGCCACGAGCACGGGCTCGTGGAATAGACGCAGGAGAATAGTTAGACCGGACCGGCGGGCTGCATTATCGTCCGCCCAACGCCTTCTGGGGAGAAGCACTGTGACGATCAAGATTTACGGTCCCGCCGCTTCGCGCGCCGCACGCGCCTTGTGGATCGTGCACGAGCTCGACATTCCGTTCGAGCATGTCGCGCTCGAGATGAAAGACCTCAAGACCGCCGACTATCTCAAGGTCAATCCCAACGGCAAGGTGCCGACGTTGGTCGACAGCGACTTCAAGCTGTTCGAGTCGATGGCGATCAATCTCTATCTCGCCACCAAGCACAACAAGAACGGCTTCATGCCGGCCAGCCTCGAGGACCAGGCGGTCTGCAACCAGTGGAGCTTCTGGGGCATGACCGAGGTCGAGAAGCCGCTTCTCACCATCCTGATCGACATGTTCATGACCGCCCCGGACAAGCGCAAGCCCGACGCCGTGGCCGACGCGCAGAAGGCATTGCCCAAGCCGTTCGGCGTGTTGAACAGCGCGCTGCAGGGCCGCGACTATCTGCTCGGCTCGACCTTCACCGTGGCCGATCTCAACCTCGCCTCGATCATGAGCTGGGCCAAGCCGATCAAGTTCGACTTTGCGCCCTTCCCCAATGTCGGTGCGTGGCTCGATCGCTGCCTCGCGCGGCCGGCCTACAAGGCGGCGCGCTCGACCAAGTAGCCCTTTGATCGGGCAGCGGCGGCTATTCCGCCGGTGCCGCCCGCGGTGCCCTGGAGCGTTCGTTGGGCGCGCGAGCCTCCTGGCCGCGGTCGCTGCCCGGCAGCAGCAGCGCCACCAGCGTAATCACCACGGAGGTGGCGGCAAGGCCCAGGAACAACAGTTCCAGGTTGCCCGTGCTCTCGCGCACCCAGGCGATGGCCAGGATGGCAACCGGGCTGGCGCCCAGCGCCACGACGAACTTCGCGCCGAAGCCCAGCCCGTGATAGCGGCTGGGCGTATAGCGCGCGATCAGGATGTTCTCGACCGGGCCGGCCGCCGAACTCAGCACCGCCGAGGCTATGGCGCCGGCAAGCGCCACGTAACCATTGCCCATGGCCAGCGCCAGCATGGCGCCGACCTGCAGCGCCGAGGCCACGACATAGGTCGTCTTCAGCGGATAGCGGTCGATGATGCGCCGACCCATGGCGTACTGCGCGATGCCCGAGACGATGTAGATCGTCGAGGTCGCGAGCCCGACCCACAGCACGGCCTGCGTGACGACGCCCCAGGAGGCGAGGCTGTCGCGCAGCCAGGCGATCTGGTCGCCGAGGCGTGACTGGAACACCAGTGCGGCACCGTACATCACCGCAGCCCAGGTAACGCCTTCGAGTGCCATGGTCACCGAGAGCACGGAGAAGACGCGCCAGAAGCTGCCGCGGCTGACCTCGACGCCGGGCGTCGCCGGCATCGCCCGGTCGCCGATCCGGCCACGCCGGATTTCGAGCAGCAGCACTGCCCCCACGACGAGACAGACGATGCCCGGCACGATGAAAGCCGCACGCCAGGAGTAGAGCGTGATCAGCACGCCGGGCACGATGCCGTAGAGCGCGAGGCCGGCGCTGCCCCACAGGCCGTTCACGCCCATGGCGTGGCCCTGCTCCTTGGCCGTGCGGATCACCCAGCCGATGCCGACGGAATGATAGATGGCGCCGAACGCGCCGATGCCGCAGAGCGCCAGCGAGAGCGCGAAGGTGTCGCCCGTCGGCACCAGGCCACAGGCGATCGACGACAGGCCGAGGCCCGCGAACATCACCACCATCATGGCCGGCGCCCCGAAGCGGTCCGACGCCCAGCCGGCCGGCAGCGACATGACGCCCAGCAGGATGGTCGCCGGGGCATAGAGGCGGAGCAGATCCTCGGCCGGCAGTTTCCAGGCGATGGCCAGTGTCAGCACGATCACGGCATAAAACGCCGTCATCAGGTGCATCAGCGCATGGCCGATCGAGGAAAACAGCAGGACGCGCTGGCCGGGGTCGGGGGAATTCATGGCTTCCTGTATCCGCCCGGTCTCCCTGCGACGCAAGCCGGCTTGCGGCATCGCTGTCATTCGCGCTACACGCCCTGCTCGGTCGGGGCGTAGCGCAGCCTGGTAGCGCACCTGTCTGGGGGACAGGGGGTCGCAGGTTCAAATCCTGTCGTCCCGACCAATTCCTTCAATTCATCTATTTTGCGCACCGGCTCTGCCATGGCGTCACGTTGCCGTTGGCCAGGAATTTTCCATCCCTTATGGAATATTCGTCGGTGTCGACATTCCTGTTGTTGAGGGCGCGAATTCGACCATCGGCTGCCTTGACGAAGGCGAACTGGCGGGTTTGCGAAAACGAAGCGAAGGAGATGGTCACCTCGAGCGTCTCATCGGAATTTGCCCTTGCCGATATGACCACGTTGGAATCGGTCTTGCCGCCGCCGAAGTCCCGATCGTGAAAGAGTTTCCCACCCCTCACGGCGTACTTCAGCGCGCCATTGCTCTGGCTGATCGGCGCTTTGCAGTCGAGTTGCCAGACGCCGATTAGGCCCCATTGGGTGGCGGTCCCGGCGACAGTCTGAGCGGACACGCCATTTGCTGACGAGAAGCCCGCCAGAAGAGCGAAGGCAACGAGACGAATGGACACCGGCATGGCAGCGGATCCCCCTCTGTCGCTTGCACTATACCACGGCGGTGGTCTCTAGTGCCCCGCTCCCGTTCGTCTTCGGTTCCAATGAATACCCGGCGCGCCCTTGCCTTCATCTTCTGCACCGTGACGCTCGACGTGCTGGCGCTGGGCGTGATGATTCCGGTGCTGCCCGGCATCGTGCTGGCCTTCATGGACGGCGACACGGCCGGAGCTGCCGAGGTCTTCGGCCTGTTCGCCACGGTCTGGGGGTTGATGCAGGTCCTGTTCTCGCCCCTGCTCGGCGCCCTCTCGGATCGCTTCGGCCGCCGGCCGGTGATCCTGATTTCCTGCCTGGGCCTCGGCCTCGACTACATCTTCATGGCGCTGGCCCCATCGCTGCTGCTGCTGTTCATCGGCCGCGTGATCTCGGGCATCACGGCGGCCACCATCAGCACCGCGTTCGCCTACATCGCCGACGTGACGACGGCCGACAACCGCGCCAAGGCCTTCGGCATCGTGGGCATCGCGTTCGGCGCGGGCTTCGTCCTGGGGCCAGCCATCGGCGGCCTGCTGGGCGGCCTCGATCCCCGCCTGCCGTGCTGGGTGTCGGCGGCGGCCTGCCTGATCAACGCCGCCTTCGGCTGGTTCGTGCTGCCGGAATCGCTGCCGCCGGAAAAGCGCATGGCATTCGCCTGGAAGCGCGCCAATCCGCTGGGCTCGCTCAGGCTGCTGGGCCGGCACCGGCAGCTGATCGGGCTGGCGGTGGTGGATTTCCTCGCCAACGTCGCCCACTACGTCCTGCCGTCGGTGTTCGTGCTTTACGCCGCCTACCGCTACGGCTGGGGCGAGACGACCGTCGGCCTCACCCTGGCGTTCGTCGGGATCTGCAGCGCCCTCGTCCAGGGGCTTCTGGTCGGGCCGGTCGTCGCCCGGTTTGGCCCACGGCGCACCCTGTTCGCCGGCCTCCTGATCGGCGGCGTCGGCATGGCGGTCTACGGGTTGGCGCCGACGGGGGCGTGGTTCCTGGTCGGCGTGCCGGTCATGGCGCTGTGGGGTATCGCGGGCCCCGCCGCCATGGACATGATGAGCCGGCGGGTGAGTGAGTCCGCACAGGGCCAGCTGCAGGGCGCCAACAGCTCGGTCCGCAGCCTGGCCGGACTTTTAGCGCCGGGATTGTTTACCGTAACCTTCGCCTGGTTGCTGGTCCCGTTGCCCGGCGCGCCGTTCCTGCTGGCCGCCGCCATAATGGCCGTAGCCGCCGTCGTGAGCTGGATCGCTACGGCGCCGTCGCCGCCCGACGCCCCGCGTCGGTGAGCTTGCACACCAGCCAGTCCGGCTTCAGCGGATTGTTGAACCAGGGCTCGGCCCAGCCATGCTCGACGCAGCGGCGGACGACGGCGGCATCGACATCCTGGCCGTCGAGATCGAACAGCGGCAGCTTGCCGCCCGCCTGGCTGAGGCCCCGGCGCAGGTAAAGCAATTCGGCAAGTGCTGGAAGATTGCCTTCCAACACATTGTCATTAAAGGATAAAGAATCGAATGACCGCGCAGGTTGCTGCGCGAGAGCACGACTGGACAACACGGCGGCGTCCCCCTCTGACGATGCCGAAAAAGCTAAACAAATCAGGTGGATGGCACCGTTTCCGGAGACGTCTACCCGACTTGGCGGCTCAAAACCTCGGACTTCTGCCCCCCGGCAGCGATCCCAGGTCCCAAACCTAGTTCTGGGCCTTCAGCGTGCTGCGCAGCTGCGTCAGCGCCTGTTCAAGGTCTTCCAGCACCGTCTCGATTTCCCGGCGCTTGTGCAGGTCCAGCATGGCGGCCCGCGGCGTCGTGGTCGACGGTTGCGGGCCGGTGCGCGGCAGCGGTTGACGCGAAGCGCCGCCGGTCATCGCTTCGGCACGCGCCGACACGATGCGGAGGCTCTCGAGCGCGCTTTCCGCTGCCAGATCGAGGCGCTGCGGCTGCGGCAGGCGGCCCCGGCTCTCCTTCAGAAGGCGCTGGACGCCCTTGATGGTGTAGCCATCGTCGTAAAGCAGCGTGCGAATGCGGCGCAGGAGGTCGATGTCCTCCGGCCGATAGTAGCGCCGGCCGCCGCCCCGCTTGAGCGGACGGACCTGGCTGAACTTGCTTTCCCAGAACCGCAGCAC
>JAUXRT010000102.1 GCA_030681635.1 Reyranella sp. | reverse complement strand
GTGCCGAGCGCCTCCTGCATCGGCTTCATGCCGACGACGATCAGCAGCGGCGAGCCGAAGGAGATCGACAGGATCGCCAAGGTGATCCAGGCCGCCCGCCACGAGGCGCGGCCTTCGACGCTGCCCGCGACCTCCGTCATCTCCCCCACTCCATCTCTCTTTGTTGTGACCGTTCCGGTCTGTTCGATCCGCCGCAACCATGGCATCACTTGCAGCAACGAATAAGCCCTGGGAGGGTCTCATGCACTGGATGGCGAAATTCGGTTCCGTAGCCCTGGTCCTTGCCGCGCTGTCGGCACCCGCCACCGCGCAACCCTATCCCAACAAGCCGGTGAGGATCGTCGTGCCCTTCGGGCCGGGCGGCCCGGCCGACATCTATGCGCGCCAGATCGGCCAGGAATTGACCGACGTGCTGAAGCAGCAGTTCGTCATCGACAACAAGCCGGGTGCCGGCGCCGTGATCGGCACCGACATCGTCGCCAAGGCGGCACCCGACGGCTACACGCTGCTGATGATGTCGAACACCCACACCACCAACGAGACGCTTCTGTCGAAGAAGCCCTACGCGCTGATGCGCGACCTCGTGGCGGTGGCGCCGGTCAATTCGTCGGACCTGGTGATGGTCGTCAATCCGGCGGTGCCGGCCAAGACGCTGCAGGAGTTCATTGCGTTGGCCAAGGCCGAGCCCGGCAAGCTCTCCTACGCCTCGTCCGGCCCGGGCACGCCCTATCACATGGCCGGCGAACTCTTCAAAGCCATGAGCGGCACCGACATCCTGCACGTCCCGCACAAGGGCAGCGGCGAGGCGCGCGCCAGCGTGCTGGGCGGCCATGTCTCGATGATGTTCGACGCGGTGACGGCGATGAAGGGCCATGTCGATGCGGGCCAGGTGCGGGCGCTGGCGACCACCGGCCTCACGCGCTCCGCTGTGCTGCCCAACGTCCCCACCGTGAACGAAGCGGGCGTCCCCGGCTACGAGGCCACGATCTGGCTGGGCATCATGGCGCCGGCCGGAACGCCGCCCGAGATCGTGGCGCGGCTGAACACCGAGATCGCCAAGATCATCGCCCGCCCCGCACTCCGCGAGGCCTGGGCCAAGCAGGGTGCGGAGCCGATGACGATGACGCCGGCCGCCTTCACCACCTTCCTCCAGGGCGACATCGACAAATGGGCGAAGGTCGTCGAGAAATCCGGCGCCAAGGTCCAGTGAACAAGGCGCAGTGAGCGAATGAAAAAGCTGAGGATTCTGAGCGGCGGTGCCGCCCAGGGGCTGGTCGAGCAGCTGCGGCCCGCGTTCGAGGCCGAGACCGGCTGCACCATCGACGGCACTTTCGGCGCCGTGGGCGCCATGCGCGCGCGACTGCTGGGCGGCGACCCCGCCGACCTGGTGATCCTGACGCGCGCGCTGATCGACGGGCTGGCGCGCGACGGCCACGTTGCCGGCGCGACGGCGGCGGATCTCGGCACGGTCGAGACCGCCATCGCCGTCCGCCGCGGCGAGGCGCTCCCGCCGGTCGGTGACGCGGCTGCGTTGCGCGCTGCCCTCCTCGCGGCCGACGCCATCCACTTTCCCGATCCCGAACAGGCGACCGCCGGCATCCACTTCGCCAAGGTGCTGAAAGATCTCGGCATCCAAGGCGACGTCGCCGTGCGACTGCACACGGCGCCCAACGGCGCGACGGCCATGAAGGCGCTGGCCGCCTCAAAAGCCCGCCGCCCCATCGGCTGCACGCAGGCCACCGAGATTCTCTCCACGCCGGGCATCGTGCTCGTGGCCCCGCTGCCGCCCGGTTGCGCGCTGGCGACGGTCTATACGGCAGCGATTGGGGCCAGGGCCGAAGCCGCGGCCGAGGCGGCGCGGTTGCTGGCGCTGCTGACGGAAGCTTCCGGGCGTGAGGGACGGTGGCGGCTGGGTTTTATCTGAGAAAGAGCCGAACAGGCCGCAAACCACCTCCCCAGCGACACTGGGGAGGTGAGTGAGTCGAACTGAACCTTACTCGCTTCAGACGCTCACTTCTCTCGGGGCAGGAACTTGGCGAGTTCATCTTCGGCCGCGTCAAAGTCCGCGATCCGCTTCTCGCTGTAGATCTCGATCGGTAGCACCTTGTCTGCGGTGCTGGGCACATCAGCTTCCATGACCGGACGTTCCAATATCCAACGCGCAAAGTCGACCACGTGAAGGGGCTTGCGTTCCCTATATGTTCCCTATATATCCTATCCTACTACTGCAGGGACAGAATCACATGGACCCCGAAATATCCGACACCGACATCCAGCCCTTCGCCGCAAAGAAGCGCAGCCTGCCGCGCCAGCAGGCCTATTTCCTGCGCCAGTTCCAGCGCTGTGGACGGGTTGGCGAGGCGGCCGCCCGCACGGGGATCACGCCGCGTACCGTGCAGCGCTGGCGGGCCAACCATCCGCGCTTTGCCGACCGCTACGACAGGCTGGTCGAGATACGCATCTCGATGATGGAGGACGATCTCATCCTGCGGGCCCACCACGTCGAGCGGCGGCCGATCCTTTATCGCGGTAACCAGGTTGCTTCGGTGGAGCGGCGCAACGACCGGCTGGCCATGTATGTGATGAACCGCCTCGACCGCGCGCGACACCGGGTCGAGGACCGTGCCGAACGCCGCGAGCTGGCCGAGCTTCGTCTCTCGGCTGAAAATCGCCTGCTCGAACGGACCGCAGATGCGCTGGCGAAAAAGCTCCGAAACGAATCCTGAAAGTGTCGCCGTTCATGCGACGGGGCCAGCCCCCGGCGGACCGGCGATTTCACCGCTCCGTCAAGGGCTTGGGGACCATCCGGGGCGATTTGGAAAGTACCGAAATGGGTTTTGTTTTCGTCGCTATCCACGCGACACCGGCCTCCCCTCCCCCGCCCCCGTCGTGCTAGGCCTTGAGCATGGCGAAATCCAAGGCTCCCGCGAAAGCGACGAACGACGGCAAGGGCGGCGACAACAAGCCGATCCGCAACCTCTTCCTGATCGACGGCTCGGGCTACATCTTCCGCGCCTATCACGCGCTGCCGCCGATGAACCGGCCGGACGGCACGCCGGTCAATGCCGTGTTCGGCTTCTGCCGGATGCTGACGCAGTTGCTCGACGATCCCGAGGTCGACCATGTCGCGGTCATCCTCGACGCCGGCCGCACCACCTTCCGCAGTGAGATCTACCCCGCCTACAAGGCGCAACGGCCGGAGCCGCCGGAGGATCTGATCCCGCAGTTCCCGCTGATCCGCGAGGCCGCGACCGCCTTCGGCATGCCGAGCATCGAGCTTCCGGGCTTCGAGGCCGACGATTTGATCGCGACCTATGCCCGCCTCGCGGTCGAGGCCGGCGCCACCTGCACCATCGTGTCGTCCGACAAGGACCTGATGCAGCTCATCCGCCCGGGCGTCGACATGATGGACCCGATGAAGATGCGCAAGGTCGGGCCGGCCGAAGTGATGGAGAAGTTCGGCGTCACGCCGGACAAGGTGGTCGACGTCCAGGCGCTGGCCGGCGATTCGACCGACAATGTGCCGGGCGCGCCGGGCATCGGCATCAAGACAGCCGCCCTGCTCATCAACGAATATGGCGACCTCGAAACGCTCCTGAAGCGGACGGGTGAGATCAAGCAGCCCAAGCGGCGCGAATCACTGGAGCAGAATGCCGAGTTGATCCGCATCTCCCGGAAGCTGGTGCAGCTCCGGGATGACGTGCCGCCGCCGGCCGATCCCGACTCCTTCGACAAGCATGCGCCCGACCCCAACGTGCTGCTGCCGTGGCTGGAGCAACAGGGCTTCAAGAGCCTGCTGGCGCGCTACAAAGGCGAGCTGGGCGAGGCCACCAGCCCGGTGGCGCCGGCGGCAACGCCGGCTCCGGCGAAAAAGGCCGAGCCCGCCGATGCACGGCCCGCGCCGGCGGCGCGCGCCAAATCGAACCAGCCCTTCACCGCCGCCGACTACGAGCTGATCCAGGACGAGAAGGCGCTGGCCGAATGGGTCGCGGAGGCCACCAAGGCCGGCACTGTCGCCTTCGACTGCGAGACCGACGGCCTCGATTCCAACAACGCCGGACTTGTTGGTGTTTCTCTCGCCCTCCTCGAGGGGCCATGGGGCGACGTCAACTCGACGAAGCGGCGCGCGGCCTACGTGCCGCTGATGCACCGTGTCCCCGGCGGTGCCGCGCAGGGCGCGCTCGATCTTTTGGGTGACGGCGGCGACAAGGACGGCGGCAAGCTCCTGGAAGGCCAGATCGCGCTCAAGAAGGCGATCGCCGTGCTGAAGCCCATGCTGGAAGACCCTTCGGTGCTGAAGGTCGGCCAGAACATCAAGTACGACATGGCCGTGTTCCAGCGCTACGGCGTCGAGATCGGCCCGGTCGACGACACGATGCTGATCTCCTTCGTGCTCGATGCCGGCAAGAACAACCACGGCATGGACGAGCTGGCGGAGCGTCATCTCGGCCAGAAGACCATCAAATTCTCCGACGTGGCCGGCTCAGGCGCCAAGCAGGTGAGCTTCGATCACGTGCCGCTCGACAAGGCGCGCGACTATGCGGCCGAGGACGCCGACGTCACCATGCAACTCTGGGCGCATCTGAAGCCCAGGCTGGTGCCCGAGCACATGACGACTATGTACGAGACCATCGAGCGGCCGCTGATCCCGGTGCTGCTCGACATGGAGACGGCCGGCATCAAGGTCGATGCGACGAAGCTCAAGGGCCTCAGCACCGATTTCGAGAAACGCCTGGGCGAACTCGAGATCGAGATCCACAAGATCGCCGGCCGCGAGTTCAATGTGGGTTCCCCCAAGCAGCTGGGCGAGATCCTGTTCGACGAGCAGAAGCTGCCCGGCGGCAAGCGCAACAAGAACGG
>JAUXRT010000083.1 GCA_030681635.1 Reyranella sp. | reverse complement strand
AGGACGCGCAGCGAGAAGGGCAGGCGGCTGAGGTCACCGACTTCCTTCTCGACCGCCTTGAGGCTGAAATAGGTATAGGTCTTGGCGCCGACCTTCAGCGTCTTGCGGGCCTTGAAGCTGTTGGGATGGACGGCGGCCATGGTCGGGTACTCCTGGAAGGCGGTTTTGGGCGGACGGTGGCAAAATAGGGGCAGGGACCTCCGCAGGCAATCGACGGATGCAGGCGGTTGATGCATGTGCCAGATTGCCCCGATGCAACGGGCAATCGTGAAGGCAATTGGGGCTTTTGCAGCCCTCGTCACGGTCTCCGCCGAGGCCGTTGCGCAGCGCAACGCCAGCGACTGGGATCCGTCGGCGCGCGGCTTCGACCAGCAGCCGTCCGGCGGCGCCCCGGGTGCCTTGGCCGGCAAGCGAAACGACACGCTGGATGCCCTCGACAAGATCCTGTCGAGCTCCAAGCTTTCCGCTTTCGATCGCTCGCTCTATCTCAGCATCCGCGCCTATCAGTTGAGCCGGCTCGGCCGCGAGGCCGACAGCCGCAAGGACATCGACGAGATGGGCAAGGTCCTGCCCACGGGCTGGCAGATGGTGCTCTCCAGTACCGTGCCCGAGCTGGCGGGCGGCGGTGACCGCGCGGCAGCCCTGCGCACGCTCGACCATGCGCTGCTGCGCAAGCCAGGCGACCCGTCGCTGGCGATCGCCCAGGCGCAGGTCCATATGCAGATCGCCGATTTCCAGCGGGCCTATGCCTTGCTCGACGGCACGCTTGCCGGTCCGACGACCGTGGCCGACCGGCGTGCGGCCCTGTTCGTCCGCGGCCATGCCAACTTCGATCTCGGCCGCTATGTCGAGGCCGCCGACGATTTCGAGGCCTCACTGGAGGGCCGTACGACCGCGAAGGCGCGGCTGTCGCCGCTGCTGTGGCGCTATGCCGCCCAGGTCCGCGCGAAGCGCGACGCGCGCACAGGTCTCGCCAGGGATCTCGGCAAGGAGGACCTCTCCGAATGGCCGGCGCCGATCGCCAGGTTCCTGCTCGGCAAGCTGCCGGCGGGCGAGCTCGAGGTCGCCGCCGAAACCGACGATGCCGCCAAGCGCAGCAACGGCAAGTGCCCGTCGGCCTTCTTCATGGGCATCGACGCGATCCGCCGCGGCGACAAGCAGCGCGCGCGCGAACAACTTCAGCTCGCCCAGGCACGCTGTCCGACCGTGTCAGAATTCAACTGGGCGGCAACCAGCGAGCTGAAGCGGCTTTAGTCGACGAGAGCCCTCAATCGATGAGGGCCCTAATCAATGAGAGATAGCGGCGACACGAAGCGGGCAATCTCCGACAGCACATAGGCCGGCTGCTGCAGATGAGGGGCGTGGCCGCAGTCCGGCACCAGGCGGGTCTCGCAATAGCCACCGACCTTGCCGGCGATGATGCCGAGCTGCAGTTCGCTGCCATATTCGTCGTCCTCGCCCTGGATCGCCTGCACCGGGACGACAATGCCGGGCAGCCGACCATTGGCATCCATCGGCTCGAAGCCCGGCGCCAGCCACGCCTCGGACCACAGGCGAAAGCAGGAGTCGACATTGCCGCCATGATACCGGGCGAGCCGCTCGCGCAGGCCGCTGGTGGCGAAGGCCTCGCGGGCATTTCGGATGCTGTCGACGCAAACCGGCTCGTTGATGGCGTGCGCGGCAAGCGTCACCACGGCGCGCAACGGCTCGGGATCGGACGCCGCGTAGTTGAGCGCGATCGTGCCGCCGTCGCTGTGGCCGATCAGGACGCAGTCCTCGACACCCAGCGCCTCGAGCAGGCGCGGCAGCACCTCGTCGGCCTCGATCTCCATGTAGCGGACGCCGGGCTCCGACGGCCATGGGCTCGAGCCGCCATAGCCCGTGCGATCGTAGACGATGCCCTTGCAGCGTGTGGCATTGCACAGCGACTGAGGGAAATCGCGCCACATGTCGATGCAGCCCAGCCCCTCGTGCAGGAAGACGAGCGTCGTGCGTTCGAAACCGTCGTCTTGCCGGGGAATCAGCTGCCGCACGCGCAACTGGCGGTCACCGAGGTCGATCAATCTGTCGGAGGTCGTCACACACGAGGTGTAGCCGGGACGCGCCGGCATGAGAAGGCATCGAATCCGGAGGGGGCGAGTGGCCGTCCGGCATGTTAGAAATCCCCCGTCTGTCACGCATATGTCTGTCGCGCACATGGATGGGAGCCGAACACCGATGAGGGTACTTCTCGTCGAGGACAACACGGAGCTCGTCTCCCTGCTGAAGAAGGGGCTCTTACAGGGTGGCATCGAAGCCGATGCCGTGGGCACCGCCGGCGACGCCGACCATGTGCTCGCCACGATGCAGTACTCAGCGGTCGTGCTCGACCTCGGCCTGCCCGACGAAGACGGCATCACCTTGTTGCGTGATCTGCGTCGCCGCGGCGAGTCGACTCCGGTGCTGGTGCTGACGGCGCGCGATGGCGTCAGTGATCGCGTCACCGGCCTGCGCGCCGGGGCCGACGACTACCTCGCCAAGCCGTTCGCCATGGAAGAGCTGATCGCCCGCATCCAGGCGCTGTTGCGCCG
>JAUXRT010000078.1 GCA_030681635.1 Reyranella sp. | reverse complement strand
AGTCTTTGCCCGCCTCGAGCGTCACTTTCGCAGGCACCCTGCCCGCGACAACCGGCTCGGTCATGTTGCTTTCCCCGTTGCGGCGGCTTTGTTACGGTGCCGCGCCAATCCGCTGAAATGAATCTCTAGAGGGCGGAGTCTAGGCAATGGTCCGCGGACCCGCAAGCGAGCGGGTCGGCATCCCGTAGAATGAATTCTCATGCCCGCGTTGAATATGGCCGCGTCGAAGAAGCCGCTCACGATCCTGCTCGCCAGCCCGCGCGGCTTCTGCGCCGGCGTCGACCGTGCCATCCAGATCGTGGA
The DNA here is from genome assembly GCA_030681635.1 of Reyranella sp. Lineage (GTDB taxonomy): Bacteria > Pseudomonadota > Alphaproteobacteria > Reyranellales > Reyranellaceae > Reyranella. The sequence goes on along the minus strand of JAUXRT010000078.1, from coordinate 2,723 downwards.
GCGCGCGATCGAACGCTATGGCCGGCCGGTCTATGTCCGCCACGAAATCGTCCACAATCGCTACGTGGTCGAAAACCTCGAGGCCAAGGGCGCGGTGTTCGTCGACGAGCTCGACCAGGTGCCTGACGACCGCCCGGTCGTGTTCTCCGCCCATGGCGTGCCCAAGGCGGTTCCGGCCGAGGCCGGACGGCGCAACCTCCTCTATGTCGATGCCACCTGCCCGCTGGTCTCCAAGGTCCACCGCGAGGCCGAACGCCACCACGAGGCGGGCCGCACGGTCGTGCTGATCGGCCATGCCGGACATCCCGAGGTGATCGGCACCATGGGCCAGCTCCCGCCCGGGGCGGTGCTGCTGGTCGAGGACGTGACCCAGGTCGAGACGCTGAAGGTGCCCGACCCGCAGAATCTCGCCTATGCGACGCAAACCACGCTGTCGGTCGACGATACGACCGCGATCGTGGCCGCGCTCCGCCATCACTTCCCTGCGATCCAGGGCCCGAAGATGGAGGATATCTGCTACGCCACCACCAACCGCCAGGCTGCGGTGAAGGCAATCGCCGAGCGCTGCGACGCGCTGGTGGTGATCGGGGCGCCCAATTCGTCGAACTCGATGCGGCTGGTCGAGGTCGCGGGCAACTACGGCTGCGCCAGGTCGCGCCTGGTGCAGCGCGCCGCCGACATGGACTGGGACTGGCTGGGCGATGCGAAGCGATTGGGAATCACGGCCGGCGCCTCGGCGCCCGAGCTTCTGGTCGACGAGCTGATCGAAGCCTGCCGCGCGCGCTACGACGTCAGCGTCGAGGAAGTGCGCACGACCGAGGAAAACGTCGTCTTCAAGCTGCCCCGTCAGCTGGTCGCGTAACATGGCTGTCTATACGGAGGTGGGCGACACCGAGCTCGACGCATTCCTGGCCGAGTACGATATCGGCGAGGCCGAGGCGCTGAAAGGCGTGGCCGAAGGCGTCGAGAACTCGAACTATCTGCTGACCACGACCAAGGGGCAGTATTTCCTCACGCTCTACGAAAAGCGCGTGAACCCCAGGGACCTGCCGTTCTTCCTCGGCCTGATGGATCATCTGGCGGCACGCGGCATCAACTGCCCGCAGCCGATCCATGGCCGCGACGGCGGCACGGTCCGGACGCTCGCCGGCAAGCCCGCCGCCATCACCAGCTTCCTGCACGGCCTGTCGCCGCATCGCATCGGCGTAAAACATTGCGGGCCGGTCGGCGAGGCACTGGCCGGGCTGCACCTCGCCGGGCGCGATTTCGCGCTCAAGCGGCCCAACGCGCTCTCGGTCCAGGGCTGGCGGCCGCTGTTCGACGGCAGCCGCGCCCATGCCGACAGCGTGGCGCCGGGCCTGGCACGCGAACTCGGCGCCGAGATCGACGACCTCGAGGCCAACTGGCCGACCGGTCTGCCGGCCGGCGTGATCCACGCCGACCTCTTCAACGACAATGTGTTCTTCCTGCATGACAGGCTGTCGGGGCTGATCGACTTCTATTTCGCCTGCAACGATGCGCTGGCCTACGACGTCGCCATCTGCCTCAACGCCTGGTGCTTTGAGCCCGACCGCTCGTTCAACGCCACCAAGGCGCGCGCCCTGCTGCAGGGCTACGACAAGGTGCGGCCACTGGGCGACGAGGAACGGCGCGTCCTGCCGCTGCTGGCGCGCGGCGCCGCACTGCGCTTCCTGTTGACGCGCCTCTACGACTGGCTCCACACGCCGGCCGGCGCCCTCGTGAAGCGCAAGGACCCGCTCGAATATCTCGCCTATCTGCGCTTCCACCGGAACGCCAGGTCGCTGGCGGACTATGGCCTGTGACAGTGGCCTGTGACGATGGCCTGTAAGGTGGGACTGTGAGCGAACTGCCGGAAGTCGAGATCTTCACCGACGGCGCCTGCAGCGGAAACCCCGGCCCCGGCGGCTGGGGCGCGATCCTGCGGATGGCCGGGCGCGAGAAGGAATTGTCGGGCGGCGAGCCTGCCACCACCAACAACCGCATGGAGATGATGGCGGTGATCGCCGGCCTGGAAGCCCTGCAGCGGCCTTGCCGGGTGCGACTGTTCACCGACAGCAAGTACGTGCTCGACGGTGCCACCAGGTGGATCAAGGGCTGGAAGAGGAACGGCTGGAAGACCGCCGACAAGAAGCCGGTGAAGAATGTCGAGCTCTGGCAGCGCCTCGACGCCGCGCATGCCGTGCACAAGGTCGACTGGCATTGGGTGAAGGGCCACAGCGGCCATCCCGAGAATGAGCGCGCCGATCAGCTCGCGCGCGATGGGATCGCCAAACTCAGATCCTAGCTGCGCTTCGGCTGCGTCGGGACCGGCTTCTTCTCGACCGGCTTTTCATAGACCAGGTCGAAGCCCTCGCGCATGCCGTCGCAGGGATTGTCGCCCTCGGCCAGGCGCCAGACCTGAGCCTTGCCGGAGCGGCGGAAGGTGAGCGTGCCCGCGACCTTGCTCGGTGTGCCCTTCTCGACCTTGGCGACGCGGAAGGCGACTTCACCGCGGATCTGCACGACACCGGCGGAAATGCGTTCGACCACGCCGTCGATCGAGGCCCAGTCGCCTTCGGTGCCTGGCGCCACGCTGTCGATGCGACCTTTGATGGTCCAGAGGTTGCCCTGCTTGGTGACCGTCACGTCACCCGGCTTGGCGCCCTTGATCTTGGCGTGGCGGCCCCAGACGATCTTGCGGGCATCGATGAAAAGTTGCGCCT
>JAUXRT010000076.1 GCA_030681635.1 Reyranella sp. | reverse complement strand
GTTAACAGCAAGGGCGGTGTCGAAGGCTTCAAGATCAAGGTCCTGGAGATCGATCACGAGTATAAGGTTCCGCCAGCCATGGAGGCGCACGAGCGCTTCAAGAAGGAAGGTGCGGTCCTCGAGGGGCTTTACGGCACACCGCAGACGGCGGCGCTTTCCAAGAAGCTCGAGGAAGACAAGATCCTGGGCACGTCGCCCGGTTTCGGCACGGCCGCGGCGGCGGACGGCAAGCGCTTCCCCTACACCTTCCCGATCGCGGCCAGCTACTGGTCGCAGGCGGGAGCTGCGGTGGCGTTCGCCAAGGAGAGGCTGGGCGGCAATCTCAAGGGCAAGAAGATCGCCTATCTCTTCTATGACAATCCGGCGGGCAAGGAACCGCTGCCCATCCTCGAGGACCTCGCCAAGCAGGAAGGCTTCGAGATGCGGACCTTCGCGGTGCCGGCGCCCGGCGTCGAAATGGGCGCCCAGGTGCTCGACATCACCGGCCGCTTCAAGCCGGATTTCGTCATCACGCATCTGTTCGGCCGCGCTCCGTCGGTCTCCATCAAGGAGCTGAAGGGCAAGGGCTATCCGCTCAGCAAGGTGATCGCCTTCGTCTGGGGCAGTGCCGAGGCCGACATCATCGCGGCCGGCGGGATGGGTGTCGCGGAAGGCTACAACACCATCCAGTTCGCCGGCGTCGGCAAGGAGTTCCAGGTCCTGAAGGACATCGAGGCCATGTACAAGGCGCAGGGCAAGCCCGCGCCCAAGGAAATGGACTCGACCGTCTACTACAACCGCGGCGTCCTCATCGCGGCCCTGCACGTCGAGGCGACGCGCAACGCCATCAAGGCCAAGTCCGGCGCCACGCCGAACTCGGAAGACGTCAAGAAGGGCATGGAGTCGATCAAGGGCTTCACGCTGGGCGGTCTGGTGCCGCCGATGGAGATCACGCCGGCCGACCACGAGGGCGGCGGCTGGGTCCAGATCTGGACGGTCAAGGGCGGCAAGCTGGTCAGGGACAAGGACTGGTTCCAGGGCTATCGCGCGATCATCCAGAAACACCTCGCGGCGGAAGCCTCGAAGTCCTGAACGAAGGAAAGGGGCGGGCGGCGGGAAACCGCCGCCCGGCATCCCATGCTGGCGATCAACAATATCGAAGTCGTCTACGACCGCGTGATCCTCGTCCTCAAGGGCGTGTCGATCGACGTGCGCGAAGGCGCCATCACGACCCTGCTGGGCGCCAACGGCGCCGGCAAGACGACGACGCTGAAGGCGATCTCGGGCGTGCTGCACAGCGAGCGCGGGGAGGTCACCAAGGGCACCATCCAGATCGGCGATCGCCGCATCGACGGCATGCGGGCCCACGACGTCACGCGGCTCGGGCTCGCCCAGGTGTTCGAGGGGCGGCGAGTGTTCGAGCACCTGACCACGGAGGAGAACCTGATCGCCGGCGGCCATGTCCAGAAGCTGGGCAGCGCGGTGAAGCAGGGAATCGAGCTGGTCTATACGTATTTCCCGCGCCTGAAGGAGCGACGGCATCAGCAGTCGGGCTACCTGTCGGGCGGCGAGCAGCAGATGCTGGCGATCGGCCGGGCGCTGATGAGCCGGCCCAAGGTCGTCCTGCTGGACGAACCGTCGCTGGGCCTCGCGCCCATGCTGGTCGAGGAGATCTTCGGCATCGTCAGTCGCCTTGTGCGGCAGGAGAAGCTCTCGGTCCTGCTGGTCGAGCAGAACGCCAACATGGCGCTGGCGGTGGCCGACCACGGCTATGTCATGGAAAACGGCCGCATCGTGCTGGAGGGCCCGGCCGACAAGCTGCGCGACAATTCCGACATCAAGGAATTCTATCTCGGCCTGAACGAGGGCGGCGCGCGCAAGTCCTACCGCGACACGAAGCATTACAAACGGCGCAAGCGCTGGCTATCCTAGCCCGGGCGGGCATCTTGCCTTGATGCCTTGATCGCGGGATGGGAGACGGGACATGGACGATATCCAGCGACTGCAGGAAATGATCGGGTCTGCCAGGCGGATCGTCGCCTTCACCGGCGCCGGCATCTCGACCGAATCGGGCATTCCCGACTTTCGGTCCCCCGGCGGCATCTGGACGAAATACAAGCCGATCTACTTCGACGATTTCATGTCGTCGGACGAAATGCGCCGGGAGTCGTGGCGGCGGAAGTTCGCGACCGACGAGACCATGCTCAAGGCCGAGCCCAACGCCGGCCACCGGGCGCTCGCCAAGCTGGTCGAGCAGGGGCGCATGAGCGCCATCATCACCCAGAACGTCGACGGGCTGCACCAGCGGTCCGGCGTGCCGGACTCCCGCGTCATCGAACTGCATGGCAACGCGACCTATGCTTCGTGCCTCGATTGCGGCCATCGCTGCAGCCTCGACCCGATCCGCCGGGCGTTTCTCGACGGCGGCAAGCTGCCGCTCTGCGAGAAGTGCGACGGCATCGTGAAGACCGCCACCATCTCATTCGGCCAGGCGATGCCGGAGATCCAGATGGCGCGCGCCCAGGACGAAACGCTGGCCTGCGATCTCTTCATCGTGCTCGGCAGCTCGCTCGTCGTCTATCCGGCGGCGGGTTTTCCCGGCATGGCAAAACGCAAGGGCGCGAAGCTGGTGATCGTCAATCGCGACCCGACCGATCAGGACGGCAGCGCCGACATGGTCATTCATGGCGAGATCGGGGCGACGATGAGCAAGGCGATCGGCGTCAACTGACGGCCATCATTGCGAGGTACGACGGGACGCTGTTTAATCGCGTCCAGTCAGGGAGGGTCGCCATGTTGATCAATCGCAGGGCCGCAGTGCTCGGCGGCCTCGGTGCCGCCGTGCTGGGCGGACTGCCGGCTGGCGCCCAGGACATCACGTTCTTCCGGATCGGCACCGGCGGCACTGCCGGGACGTATTTCCCGATCGGCGGCCTGATTGCCAACGCCATCTCGAACCCACCCGGCTCGCGCGCCTGTGCCGACGGCGGATCGTGCGGCGTCCAGGGGCTGGTCGCTTCGGCGGTGGCCTCGAACGGGTCGGTCGCCAATGTCGGGGCGATTGCCAGCGGCAGCATGCAATCGGCCTTCATCCAGTCCGACGTGGCCTTCTGGGCCTACAACGGCACCGGCATCTACGAAGGCCGGCCGAAGGTCGACACCTTGCGCGCCATCGCCAATCTCTATCCGGAGAGCTTCCAGCTCGTGGCCCGCAAGGGGGCGGGCATCAAGACGATCATGGACCTGAAGGGCAAGCGCGTATCGCTGGACGAGCCCGGCTCGGGAACGCTCGTCGATGCGCGGCTCATCTTTGCCGCCTATGGCCTGACCGAAAAGGATGTGAAGGCCGAGTACCTGAAACCGCAGCAGGCTGCCGACAAGCTCAAGGACGGCACGCTCGACGCCTTCTTCAACGTCAGCGGCTGGCCACAGGCCGCGATTTCCGAGCTGGCGGCCACGACCGGGATCGATCTCGTACCGATTGACGGCCCGGAAGCCGCGAATCTGATCAAGGAGTACAGTTTCTTCGGCGCCGACGAGATTCCCGACGGCGCCTACAAGAACGCCGCCGGCGTGAAGACGGTCAGCGTGAACGCGATCTGGGTGACGTCCTCGAAGCTGCCGGACACGCTCATCTACGCCATCACCGCCGCGCTGTGGAATCCCAGCACCCGCAAGCTGCTCGACTCCGGCCATGCCAAGGGCAAGGCGATCAAACTCGACACGGCGCTGGATGGGCTGGGCATCCCACTGCATGCCGGCGCCGAGAAATTTTACAAGGAAAAGGGCCTGATCAAGTAGAGGCCCTCAGCAATTAGAGACCGGTGGGAGTGGGGACGAGGACATGCGATTGAAGGACAAGATCTGCGTCGTCACGGCGGCGGGGCAGGGCATCGGTGCGGCAACCGCCAGGGCCTTCGCCCGGGAAGGTGCCACGGTCTGGGCAACCGATGTCGACACCGGGAAGCTCGATGCGCTCGCAGGCGTTGCCGGCATCCGCACGCACAAGCTCGACGTGCTGGACAAGGCGGCCATCGGCGCTCTCGCCGCGCAGACCGGCCCCATCGACGTTTTGTTCAATTGCGCCGGCTTCGTCCATCACGGCACGATCCTCGATGCCACCGACGAGCAATGGCGGTTCGCCTTCGACCTGAATGTGCGGAGCATGTTCTGGACCATCCAGGCCTTCCTGCCGGGCATGGTGGGCAAGGGCGGGGGCTCGATCGTCAACATGTCGTCGGCGGCCTCGTCAGTGAAGGGCGCGGCGCTGCGGTTCGTCTACGGCACCACCAAGGCGGCCGTGGTCGGCCTCACCAAGTCGGTGGCGGTGGACTTTGTCGGCAAGGGCATCCGCTGCAACGCCATCTGTCCCGGCAC
>JAUXRT010000070.1 GCA_030681635.1 Reyranella sp. | reverse complement strand
GGCGCGACCGGACGTACAACGGCCGGTTCTGGTACTCGGTCAGGACGACCGGTGTCTAATGCCTGCCGTCCTGTGCTGCCCGGACCCCGCTCAGGCACAACGAGGACTTCAACGCCTCGCCCGAGGCCGCCGAGGCCGCCGGTTTCCGTGCCTGCAAACGCTGCAAACCTCGCGACTGGCGGGCTGACCTCGGTCTCAGCCAGCCGGTGGCGCGTGCCTGCGCCCTTTTCGACTCGAGCCTGGCCGACACGGCGCCTTCGCTGGCTGCCGTGGCACGCAAGGTCGGGCTATCGAGCGGGGCGCTCAGCAAGCGCTTTATCGCCGAATTGGGCGTCAATCCGCGCGACTGGCTGGCGGCGCGCAAGCGTCTGCGCTTCCGCAAGGCGCTGCGCGGCGGCGAGACGGTCGCCGATGCCCTCTACGGCGCCGGCTACGGGTCGCCCAGCCGCGTCTATGAAAGCAGCGACAAGACGCTGGGCATGACACCCGCGACCTATGCCAAGGGCGGCGCCGGGGCCCATATCGACTTCACGACGGTCGATTCGGACTACGGCCGCGTCCTGGTGGCCACGACCCGCAAGGGCATTGCCGCGGTCTTCCTGGGCGACAACGACCGGGCGCTGGAGAAATCGCTGCACAACGACTTCCCGGCGGCCGAGATCACCCGCAACGACCGCAGCCTCGGCCCGCGCGTGAAAAGCGTGCTGGCCCGGCTCTACGGCCGCAAGCCGACCGCGCTGGATGCCCCCGACGTGCCGCTCGACATCGTGGGCACGGCCTTCCAGTGGAAGGTGTGGAAGGCGCTGACCGAGATTCCGGCCGGCCAGACCCAAACCTACGGCGAAATCGCGCGGCGGATCGGCGAACCCACGGCGGCCCGGGCCGTCGGCCGGGCCTGCGCCACCAACCAGGCGGCTGTGGTCATTCCCTGCCATCGCGCCGTCGGCGCCAGCGGCGCGCTCACCGGCTATCGCTGGGGCGTGGCCCGCAAGGCGCGGCTCCTGGCCGAGGAACGCCGGCGCAGCAGCACGTAGAAGGCGCCGCTGCCGCCATGATGCGGGTGCGCGGGGCGAACGCTGCGCACCCGGGCACGGTTGTCGGCGCGATTGAGCCAGCCCACGAACTCCGAACGGATGCGGCCGCCCATCAGGCGGCCGCCTTCCTCGCGCAGGCCCTTGCCCGTGACGATCAGGACGACCCGGAAATCCCGCGTCCCCACCCGCTCCAGAAAATCGCCGACGGCGCGCTCGGCCGCCGCCAGCGTCATGCCGTGCAGATCGAGCGTGGCCTCGGGGGCGAGCTTGCCGCGCGAGAGCGCACGCGCGACGTCGCGATCGAAGCTCCTGTCGTCGCTGCTGAGGTCAGGCTCGGTCGGTGCGACCGGCGTTCGCTTCACCAGTTGCGGCTTGGGCGCCGGCGGTGGCGGCGCTGCCTTGGCCGGCGCCGCACGCTCGGGCCGTTTCCGGCCCCCGAGCGGCTTCACACCGGCCATCGCCGCCGAGAACAATCGCGCGTCCTTGACCATGGTCTTTGATGTAGCCTTGGCGGTGGGTCGGGTCTACACAGCGCGCCATGGCCATGCCCTCCTCCACACCGGCGGCTCAGCCCGACCCGGATCTCCAGACCGGCCTGCAATATCTGCGCGCCGGATGGTTCGACCGCGCCGAGCCGCTGTTTCGTGCCGCCCTCGGCCGTTATGGCGAGCGGCCCGACATCCTGCATTACCTCGCGGTCTGCCTGTCGCAGCGCGGCGCACTGGCCGACGCCGAAGCGATGTGGCGCAAGGCGCTGGCCAAGGACCCCAACGAGCCGATGCTGTCCTACAATCTCGGCCTGGTGGCGCGCCGGCAGGGCCGCCTCGACGAAGCGGCCCGGCGCTTCCGCGACACGATCCGCCGCACGCCGTCCCACGTCGAGGCGCGACTGGCGCTTGCCTCCATCTATATGGACATGGGCCGCTTCGCCGCCGCCGAGCGCGAGCTGGTCGAGTTCGTCACCAATGTCGATGCCGCCATCCAGCAGCCCGGCGGTGCCGGCGAAGGCCTGAAGCCGCTCCAGGCCCGGGCGCGCAACATGCTGGGCTACGCCCTTTACCGCATGGGCCATCACTCCCCGGCGATCGACGTCCTCGACCTGGCGATGATCGATGCCGGCGAAGACGCCGCCCGCCGCGGCCAGATCCTGGGCGACCGCGCGCTTGCGCTGAGCGGCCTCGGCCATTTCGACGAGGCCATTGCCGAAGCCGGCCGTGCCCTCGAGTTCGCGCCCGAAAGCGCCTCGCTCAACCATGTGGTGGGCTTCGTGCTCTACCACGCCGGCCGGCCGACCGACGCGATCGCCCCGATCCAGCGGTCGCTCGAGCTCGACCCCGCCTTCACGGCGGCCCTCAAGACTCTGGCCCTGGCCCATGCTGCCGCCGGCAAGAGCGACGAAGCCGTCGACCTGCTGCACCGGGCGCTGCGCGCGGACCCGCGCGACCGCGACGCCGTGCTACAGCTGTCCAACCTGCACATCGAGCAGCAGAAGTTCGCCGAGGCCCTCGAAAGCCTCGAAGCCCACCTCAAGACCGCGGCCGATGACGTGCAGGCGTTGAACAACCAGGGTCTCGCGCTCCGCGGCCTAAAACGCTTCGAGGAGGCGCGGCGTTCGCTGAAGCGCGCCTCGCGGCTGGCGAGCGACGATCCGCTGGTGCTGACCAACCTCGGTCGCGTGCTGGTCGACCTCGGCCGGGCCGCCGAGGCCCGGACGCTGCACGAGCATGCGCTGCGCAGCCTGCCGGGCGATCCGCGGCTGCTCACCCACTACGGCGCCTGCCTCGCGGCACTGGGCGAGCGCGACAAGGCCCGCGAATCCCTGGATGCCGCCCTGGCGGCCGATCCCAACAACGCCGAGGCCCTGGCGGTTCGGACGGGCCTGGACGCATGAGGGGCGAGACATGAGCGCCGGCGCCGACCGTTTGACCGAGGTCCATCAGCGCATCGCCACCGCCGCGCGTGGCGCCGGTCGCGATCCGGCCGCCGTGACCCTGGTCGCCGTTTCCAAGACCCATGGCGCCGACAGGGTCCGCGAGATGCTGCAGGCCGGCCAGCGCGTGTTCGGCGAGAATCGCGTCCAGGAGGCGGAAGAGAAGTTTCCCGCCCTCAAAGCCGAGTATCCCGATCTCGAGCTGCACCTGATCGGCCCGCTGCAGACCAACAAGGCACGCGACGCGGTGGCGTTGTTCGACGTCATCCAGTCGGTCGACCGCGAGCGCATCGCCGGGGCGCTGGCCAAGGAGATGGAGCGACTCGGCCGCCGCCCGGCCTGCTACATCCAGGTCAACACCGGCGAGGAGCCGCAGAAGGCGGGCGTGCTGCCGGCCGATCTCGACGCCTTCGTGGTCGCCTGCCGCGACACCCACAGACTGCCGGTGGTTGGGTTGATGTGCATCCCGCCGGTCGACGAGGAGCCGGCCCTGCATTTTGCCCTGCTGGCCAAGATGGCGGCGCGCAACGGCCTCGCCCGCATCAGCATGGGCATGAGCGCCGACTACGAGATGGCGGTGAAGCTGGGCGCCACCCATGTCCGGGTCGGCAGCGCCCTTTTCGGTGCGCGGCCTCCGCTCACGCCTCATGCCTGAACTTCCCGAGGTCGAGACCGTCCGCCGCGGCCTCGTGCCCCGCATGGTGGGGCGGCGCATCGTGCGGCTGCTGCAGCACCGGCGCGACCTCCGCCTGCCGATGCCGGCGCAATTCGCCAAGAAGGTCGAGGGTCGCACGGTCCGGGCGATCGACCGGCGGGCCAAGTACCTTCTGTTCCGGCTGGACGACGGCAACACGCTGATCGCCCATCTCGGCATGTCGGGCCGCATGACGCTGCACGACGCCGCGAGCGCCGCCGAGCATCCCTTCGACCGGCACGACCATGTCGTGTTCGAAACCGACGAGGGCTGGCAGGTCCGCTTCAACGACGCCCGCCGCTTCGGCCTGATGCTGCTGGCCGCTGACGCGGCGCTGGCCAAGCACAAGCTCTTCAAGGGGCTGGGCCCCGAGCCGCTGGGCGATGATTTCGACGGTGCCGTGCTGGCCGCCCGGCTCAAAGGACGCCGTACGCCGATCAAGGCGGCGCTCCTCGACCAGAAGACGCTGGTCGGCGTCGGCAATATATATGCCTGCGAGGCGCTGTTCCTGGCCGGGATCTCGCCCCGCCGCTCATCGCACACGATCCAGGGCGAACGGGCCGATAAACTGGTGGCCGCGATCAAGAAGGTGCTGCAGCGCTCGATCGAGGACGGCGGCTCGACCTTGCGCGACCATGTCCAGCCGGGCGGCGAGCTCGGCTATATCCAGACCCGGTTCAACGTCTACGACCGCGCCGGCATCGCCTGCCCGACCCGTGGCTGCGTCAGGACCGTGCGCCG
>JAUXRT010000067.1 GCA_030681635.1 Reyranella sp. | reverse complement strand
TCCGGGTCACCGGCCGCATCGCGCCCGTGCTGGCGCTGGGCTCGACCTTCGATCTCGAGCTGTCGGGCCGCGAGAACGTGATGATCGGCGGCGCGGTGCTTGGCCTGAAGCGCTCCGAGGTGCTGCGCAAGTTCAGCTCGATCGCCGACTTCGCCGGCATCGGCGACTACATGGACCAGCCGGTGAAGCACTACTCGATGGGCATGCGCACCCGGCTCGCCTTCGCGATCTGCGCCCATGTCGAGGCCGAGATCCTGGTGGTCGACGAAGCCTTGGCGGTCGGCGACGCAGCGTTCCAGCGCAAGTGCCTGGATTGGATCGATGATTTTCGCAAGACGGGGACGCTCTTGTTCGTGTCCCATTCGATGGCCGAGGTCCGACGTCTATGCACGCGTGCCATCTGGATCGAGGATGGCCGGATCCGTGAGCAGGGCGATCCCAACGAGGTCATCCGGTCCTATCACCGCGCTCTTCTGGTGGAAAAGGACGACGTCAATCGCTTCTCGCCCGCCGAGAAATGACACATGGACGCCGGCGCCCCTGTCTGGCTCGGGTTTGGCTGGTGGTCGTTGAGCCTCGGTGTGCATTGGGTGAGCGCGGCGCTCGCACGTCGGCCTAGGCAGGGCGCGACCGTGCGGCATCGGCCTGCGGATTTCAGCATTGTCGCGCCGATGAACGGCGCTGGCGATGCGTCGACAGCCTATGTTCGGACGCTCGTCGAGCTCTCGCGGGCGGGAGCCGAGGTCTTGATCTGCGTTGCCCATGCCGACGACGGCGCCGTGGCGCCGACCCGGGCCCTGTGGCCCGATGCGCCGATCCTGATCGGCAACGACGACACCTTTAATCCCAAGATGAACAACGTCCGCAAGGGACTCGAGGCGGCCAGCCGGGAGATCGTGGCGCTGTGCGATGCGGGCGTGGTCTTCGATGCCGAAGAGCTTTGCCGGGCTGCCGCTCCGCTGTCGGCCACGGTCGGGCTCGTGCTGGCGCTCAAGGCAGGCGATGCGCCGGAGAATTTCGCGGCCGAAATGGAGTGCGCCTATATCGACGGACACCAGGCGAGGTTCCTGTTTGCCGCCGACCGGCTAGGCCTCGCGGTGGCATCGGGTGGCGTGACCGTGCTGTCGCGGGACACGCTGCAGCGGATCGGCAACTGGCGCGGTTTCAATCGCTGGATCGCCGACGACTATTCGGTTGTCCGCTCGGTGCGCGAACTCGGCCTTGCCACCTGCCTGGGCGATGCGATGCTGCGGCTGCCGTTGGGACGTCGGGACTGGCTGACCGTGTGGCGGCGGCAGGTCCGCTGGGCGCGCACGCGGCTGCGCCTTCCCGTATGGCCTCTGGTGCTGTGGGAGCCCGTGATCGGCTGGGCGGCCTCGGGGGCCGCCGGCGTTGCCGCCCTCGTCTGCGCCGGAGCGGGAGTGGGTGTTGTCGTTGCCGGGTTGGTCGTTCACACGGCGGCGTGGCTGGCCGGTGAGAAATGGTTCATGACCGGGCGCGGGCTGGCGTTCGGCCCCCGGGCGGCGGCGGCTGCGCTGCTGCGTGAGGCCCTGGCGCCGGCGCTGATGGCCGGCGCGCTGGGCAGCCGGGCCATCTATTGGCGCGGGACCGACTTCGGAGGCCATTGGGGTGCCCGCGGGGATAATTCGGCGGAGAAGTCCGTATGAAGGGTTCGGGTATGGAGGAAGCGATCGCCACGATCATGCTGCCGGAGCGGGTCGATTCTGCCACGTCGGCGTCCGTCGAGGCCTTGATGGTCGGCGCGCTGCGGCCGAACGCCAGCGTCATCGTCGACGGCAGCGGGGTCACCTACATGAGTGCCGCAGGGGTGCGCGCGCTTGCAATTGTGCTTCACAGGGCCGATGAACTGTCGGCAAGGATCGTATTTTGTTCTTTTAGCGGTCCCGCGGCGGATTGCCTGCTGGTCAGTGGATTTTCGCAGCTGTTCGATGTCGCAGATTCAACAGAACAAGCGCTCTCGCGGCTGCGTCCGAAGCTCGCAGAAGGCCCTGCGGATCGCTTGCACCCGTAGGGCACCACAGGCTAATTACTGGGCGGGCTGAGGCTGGATTATGGGAAGGGACGAGGCGCGGCACATTGTGGTGCGACCGTTCCGGACGGAGATCGGAATTTGACAATTTGGAGCTGGCTGCGCGCAGTCGCGCGACCTACCGCCATTGTCCTCGGCTTGGGTATCGGTATTGCCGGCTGCGCGGCGTTGCCCGGCGACGGACCTTGGATGGGCGGTGCCGCAGGGACCACGACCGAAGCACTGCCGTTCGACGTGATCGATCTCACGCCGACCACCATTGCCGCCTACAGCCAACCGGCGAGCATCGATCGACCGTCGATCACGAGTTCGTTGTCGGCTGGCGGCCAGGTCGCGGTGGCGCCCGGCGATGCGCTGAAGGTGCGGATTTTCGAGCCCTACGAAGGCAGTATCTTCCCGACCATCCAGAAGCCGGGTGCCGATTTCGGCGTCCAGCGCGTCCTTGACGACGGCACGATCAACATTCCCTTCGTCGGCACCGTCCAGGTGGCCGGCCTCAGCCTCCAGCAGATCGAGCGGCGTATCGCCCAGCAACTCGCAGGCAAAGCCCAGGATCCGCAGGTCATCGTCGAGTTCGTGGCCGATCGGACGCATACGATCATGATCTCGGGCGACATCAAGAACCCCGGGCGCGTATCCATCCTCGAGGGGGTGAGATCTGTCGTTGACGCCATCAACCGGGCTGGAGGTCCGACTGGGGGACCTAAAGCCGGGCCGAACCAGACTGAAGTCGTGGTGCGGCGTAAAGGCCAGGTGATCCTGACGGCGCAGTTCTCGGAGCTTTTGGCTGGAGGCGATATCGCCGTTCAGAAGGGCGATGAGATCGTCCTCCGGCCCAACTCGCGGGTCTTCACGGTTCTCGGCGCGGTGGTCAAATCGGGCAACGTCGAGATGACCAAGCACAATATGTCACTCATCGAGGCACTGGGCGAGGTTGGCGGCTTGAACGATCTTCGGGCCAACAAGACAGGCGTCTATGTGTTCAGAATGGGGGACTTGCAGAGCAATCCCGCGGCCCGGGCCCGGGTCTTCCGGCTCGACCTGCTGCAGCCGGTCTCGATGCTCGTCGGCCAGCAGTTTGGCCTGCAGGCGCGCGACGTGATCTACGTCACGAACGCGCCTCTGTACGAGTATGACAAGATTCTGACCTCAATTTACCGTACTTTCTCGATCATTAGTGTCATTCGGAGCACCGGCACGGCGGTATCGTTGCCGGCATTCTGATCGGCATATCTGACGGCTAGAATGGAAACCGGCTTTATCTGACATGGCGCGTGCAAAAACATTCACCTGGGGTGCGATGGGCGTCGTGATGCTGGTCATC
>JAUXRT010000059.1 GCA_030681635.1 Reyranella sp. | reverse complement strand
CCGTCGACGACGCGATGATCGACCGCCAGCGTGCAGTTCATCATGTTGCGCACGACCATCTGGCCCTTGCGCACGACCACCCGCTCCTCGCCCGCGCCTACGGCCAGGATCATGGCTTGCGGCGGGTTGATGATGGCGGCGAAGTCCTTCACGCCGAACATGCCGAGGTTAGAGATGGTGAAGCCGCCGCCCTGGAACTCTTCCAGCTTCAGTTTGCCGACCTTGGCACGGGCGGCGAGGTCCTTCATCTCCACCGCGATCTGGGCCAGGCCCTTCATGTCGGCGTTGCGCACGATCGGTGTGATCAGGCCGCGGTCGGTCGCGACGGCGACCGAGATGTCGACTGCGCCGTACTGGATCATCTCGTCCTCGGTCCACGAGGCGTTGCATTCCGGATGATCGCGCAGCGCCTTGGCGCAGGCCTTGATCACCATGTCGTTGACCGAGACCTTGGCGCCCCTCTTCTCGGTCACCGCGTTGATCGCCTGGCGGGCGGCCAGCAGGGCATCGATCTCGAGTTCCACCGTCAGGTAGAAGTGCGGGACCTGCTGCTTGGACTCGAGCATGCGTCGCGCAATCACCTTGCGAATAGAAGTGTGCGGGATGCGCGTGTCGCCCGGCGCGGCCAGGATCGGCTGCGGCGTGAAGACCGGTGCCGCCTTGGGCGCGGGCGCGGCGGCGGGCGCCGCTCCCGGCTTGGCCTGCTCGACGTCGGCCTTGACGATGCGTCCGCCCGGGCCGCTGCCCTTGATTCCGGACAGATCGAGTCCCTTGTCGGCCGCGATGCGCCTGGCCAGCGGCGAGGCGAAGACGCGCGCGCCCGAAGGTGCCGCTGCCGCAGCGACGGGTGCAGTCGGTGCGACAGGCGCCGATGCCGCAGGCTTTGCGGCGGCAGGTGCAGGTGCAGGTGCTGCGGCGGGTGCCGCGGGCGCGCCGGCAGGTACCGCCTTCTCGCCTTCCTCCAGGAGGACCGCGATGACGGCATTTACCTTCACGCCCTCGGTCCCTTCAGGCACGACGATCTGCCCGATCCGTCCTTCGTCGACAGCCTCGACCTCCATGGTCGCCTTGTCGGTCTCGATCTCGCACATCACCTGGCCGGACTTGACGGTGTCGCCCACTTTCACATGCCACTTGGCGAGCTTTCCCTCTGTCATCGTCGGCGACAGTGCGGGCATCAGGATATTGATGGCCATGACCCTACCCTCCCCGCGTCAGCGATTGCAGACCGCGCGCGCGGCCTCGACGATATGGCTCGATTGCGGCAGGGCGAGCTTCTCTAGATTGGCAGCATAGGGCAGTGGCACATCGAGGCCCGCGACGCGCTTCATCGGCGCATCGAGCCAGTCGAAGGCATGCTCCATCACGATGGCGGCGAGTTCCGAGCCGATGCCCGCGAACGGCCAGCCCTCTTCGGCCGATACGAGGCGGTTCGTCTTCTTCACCGAGGCGACGATGGTCTCGGTGTCGAACGGCCGCAGGCTGCGCAGATTGATGACTTCGGCCTCGATGCCCTGCTTGGCCAGTTCCTCGGCAGCTTGCAGCGCCTTTCCGACCATGATCGAGAAAGCCACGATGGTGACGTCCTTTCCGACCCGCTCGACCTTGGCTTTGCCGATCGGCAGGACGAATTCCGGGTCTTCCGGCACGTCGAAGGACTGACCGTAGAGGATCTCGTTCTCGAGGAAGATCACCGGATTGGGATCGCGGATGGCGGCCTTGAGCAGGCCCTTGGCATCGGCGGCGCTCCATGGCGCCACGACGCGCAGGCCCGGCACATGGGCGTACCAGCTCGCGTAGCATTGCGAATGCTGGGCGGCGACGCGCGAGGCGGCGCCATTGGGACCGCGGAACACGATCGGGCAGGTCATCTGGCCGCCGGACATGTAATGCGTCTTGGCGGCCGAGTTGATGATCTGGTCCATCGCCTGCATGGCGAAGTTGAAGGTCATGAACTCGACGATCGGCTTCAGACCGCCGAAGGCCGCGCCAACACCGAGACCGGCAAAACCAAGCTCGGTGATCGGCGTGTCGATGACGCGCTTGTCACCGAACTCTTCCAGCAGGCCCTGGCTGATCTTGTAGGCGCCCTGGTACTGCGCGACTTCCTCGCCCATCAGGAAGACCTTGCCGTCCTTGCGCATCTCCTCGGCCATCGCGTCGCGCAACGCTTCGCGCACCGTGATGTGGACGGTCTTGCCCTTCCATTCGGGCTCGGCCGCAACTGAAGAAACGGCAGGTGCCGGCGGTGCAGCACTTGCTGCGAGAACCGGCGCAGCCGGCGCTTCCGCCTTGGGAGCAGCGGCAGGCGCCGCCTTCGCGGCGTCTTCCGCGCTCTCGCCCTCACCGGCGAGCAGACAGATCGGCGTGTTGACCGCCACGCCTTCGGCGCCCTCCTCGATCAGGATCTTGGCGACGGTGCCTTCATCGACCGCCTCGACCTCCATGGTCGCCTTGTCGGTCTCGATCTCGCAGAGCACCTGCCCCGACTTCACCACGTCGCCCACCTTGACGTGCCACTTGGCGAGCTTGCCCTCGGTCATGGTCGGCGACAGCGCAGGCATCAGAACCTGAATGGACATGAATCAGGCTCCAACCAGAATGTCGGTCCACAGCTCGGCCGGATCGGGCTCGGGACTGTGCTGAGAGAACTCGGCGGCATCGTTCACGATCTTGCGGATTTCCGTGTCGACCGCCTTCAGCGCCGCCTCGTCGACGATCTTGCTGTCGAGCAGGCGCTTGCGCAGGTGATCGATCGGATCACGTTCGTTTCGATACTTGTCGACTTCTTCCTTGGTTCGGTACTTGGCCGGATCGCTCATCGAATGGCCGCGATAACGGTAGGTCTGCATCTCGAGGATGTAGGGCCCCGCGCCGCTGCGGGCATGCTCGATGGCCTTTTCACCCGCAGCACGAACCGCCAGCACGTCCATGCCGTCGACCCGCTCGCCCGGAATGCCGAAGGCCTCGCCATGACGATAGAGTTCGGTCGTCGCGGAGGCGCGCTCGACCGACGTGCCCATACCGTAGTGGTTGTTCTCGATGATGTAGACGACCGGCAGTTTCCAGAGGGCGGCCATGTTCATGGCCTCGTAGACTTGGCCCTGGTTGGCGCTGCCGTCGCCGAAATAAGTGAGCGAGACGTTCTTGGCGCCGTTGTACTTGTGCGCGAAAGCCAGGCCCGTGCCGATCGGCACCTGGGCGCCGACAATGCCGTGGCCGCCGTAAAAGCTCTTCTCCCGGCTGAACATGTGCATCGAGCCGCCCTTGCCCTTGGAATAGCCGCCACTGCGGCCGGTCAGCTCGGCCATCACGCCCTTGGGATCCATGCCGCAAGCCAGCATGTGGCCATGGTCGCGGTAAGAAGTGATGACGGCGTCCTTGTCGCGCACATTGGCCTGCATGCCGACCACGACGGCTTCCTGGCCAATGTAGAGATGGCAGAAGCCACCGATGAGGCCCATGCCGTAGAGCTGTCCCGCTCGCTCCTCGAAGCGGCGGATGAGGAGCATGTCGCGATAGTAGGACTTGAGCTCTTCGGCACTCGCACTGTTGTCGCCGGGCCCAGATGACTTGGGGGGCACCTTCGATTTGACGGGAAGAGATTCGACCTTCGGCTTAACGGCCGGCTTCGCCATAGCATTCCCCTCGGTAGCCCCGCTCCGGCTTATAGCATCGCTCATGCCGATGTTGTTGATCTAGCAGGAAAAAATCAGATTGCGGCCGAGTGCACCGCAGCATTTGAGCGATTGTTTGCAAACGGACCGATGCGCCGGACAGTTTCTTTCGGAAGACCGCGTTGCGGTCGCTCTTCAGCGCGTTGGCGTGAAGATGATCGTGTCGTCCTTGCGCGCAAAATTGAGAAGAATGCGCGCGCGCTCGTCGAGCATGTCAGGGTCGAGACTCTGATTGCGCAATGCCGACACTCGCCGCTCCCAGATTTTTCGTGTCGCCTCGGCTTCAGCCAAATTCTGCTCGGCGACCAAAACCTCGCGTTGAAGGTAGGCCATGGCCAACAAACCCCGATCACCGTTCACGAGGTGGTAACCGAAATAGCCAAACACCGTCGCAAAGACGATGGGAGCCAAAATTTGACGCGGTCTCAACAACATATGCTGCGTTCCCGATCCCATATGGCAACATGTTGTGGTCCGAAGTCAAGAATTTTCGTTTATTTCAAAGGCCTTAGCGCCAGCCACAGCCCACCCAGCACGGCCGCAAGGCCGAGCAGTGCCGCGAGCGGCATTTCTTCGCCGAGCAGAAGCGTGCCGCCCAACGCGGCCGTCACCGGACCCAGGGACAGGAACATCGTGACAAGTGTCGGCGGCGCATGGCCCAGCGCATAGACCCAGAGGAAGAAGCCAACACCGCTCGAGACGCCGATGAAGACGATGGCCGCGCCCTCCTCCAGGCTGAAGCGCGGCATGCTGGCGAAGAAGCCTTCGCAAGCGGCCAGCACCCCGAGCATGAGGACAGCGGCGAGCATCGCGAAGGCCGTCACGTGCAGCGACGAATAGCGCGCAACATAGGGGCGATAGCAGACCGAGCAGACCGCGCCGCAGAGCGCCGCGCCAAGGGCCGCCAGAGTCCCCAACCAGGACGAGCCCTCCGGCGGGTCGGGCGCCAGGGCTACGCCACCCAGCGCGATCGCGACGCCCAGGAAGGTGAGCAGCGAGCCGGCGACCTTGCGGCGGGTCATCTCTTCCCGCCCCAGCAACGCCGAGAGCAGCATGGTCATCAACGGAAATGTCGCAAAGAGCAGCGAGGCCCGGCCAGCCGGAATGTGCAGCAGCGAATAGTTGAGAAGCACGATCAGCAATCCGAATTGGCCAACACCGAGCAGCGCGACCGGCAACAAATCGCGCCCCGCGATGTGCTTCCAGGGCGCCAGCAAGAGCGCCGGCGCAAGACACAGCAGGCCCACGAGATAGCGCAGGAAACCCAGCGACGCCGGGCCGGCAGCATCGACGACATAACGCGTCGCCACCATCGCGGCGCCGACCTGGATGCCCGTGCCAGCAGCGGCCCAAAGAGGTCCCGCGGTCACAGGTCGAGTGACCAGTACTGCCCGACCAATTTCTTGCCGAAGCTGTTGTGGCGCTCCTGCTTCACCAGATGGAAGCCTGCCGCAATGTAGATCTTGCGCGCCGAGACCAGGATATCGTTGGTCCACAGGATCAGCTTCCTGTACCCCTTGGCGCGGGCGTCGCCGATGCACTCCTCGACCAGGCGCTGCCCGATCCCAAGTCCCCGTGCCGACGGTTCGACATAGAGCATGCGGAGTTGGCCCGTGCCCTTGCTTGCCGGGACCAGGAACACCGAGCCTGCGATCTCGCCGTTGCGTTCGGCGATCCAGCAATTGTCGGTTCGCGGATTGAAGTTGGCGACGAATTTGCCGGCGATGTCGGCCAGCATCGCCTCGAAGCTGCCGTCCCAACCGAACTCGCTGGCGTAGAGTTGGGTCTGGCGGCGGATGATCCAGCCCATGTCGCCGGGCTGATGCGGGCGCAAGGTGAAGGGCGCACGCTTCTCCGGCGGTTCGTCGAGCATCTGCTCGACCGTCTCCAGCGCCTTCACCAGCCTTTCCTGGCGGGCAACCGGAAGATCGGCCAGCAGGTTCGCAATGTCCTGGCGCGATTGCTCGTTCATCGCACCCCACAGGCGCTGGCCCTTGGCCGTCAGCGTCAGCTCGGTCTGACGCCTGTCGGTCTCGGAGCGCTTGCGGCCCACGCAGCCGCGCTTCTGCAGGCCCTGCAACATGCGGCTGACGTAGCCGGGGTCGAGTGCCAGGTCGCGGCAGAGCTCCTGCGCCGTCGGCCGGTCGCGGTTGGCGATTTCGTAGACGAGCCGGCCTTCGGGCAACGTGAACGGGCTGTGCAGCAGGGTCTCTTCGAGCACCCCGATGCGGCGGGTATAGAAGCGCGAGAACCGGCGCACCGCCTCGATGCGCGACGCAAGCGTAGACGCTGCCATGGCAACCTCCCTGGAAGGTTGCCATGGTCAATCAATTGATTGAC
>JAUXRT010000055.1 GCA_030681635.1 Reyranella sp. | reverse complement strand
CACCTTCACCGCATCCACGACCTGCGGCACCAGCGCCATCGTGCCGGCTTGCCGCGAGATGTCATCGACCAGGAACATACCGCGATGGCCGCCAGCCTCGGCGCCCTGCGCGATCACGGCGTCGGCACCCTCGCCTTCCAGCCAGCGCGCCTCCTCGGCCGTGGTCGCCGAACTCAGGACCAGGATCTTCGCCGCCTTGAGGCGCTGCATCAGGGTGCGGTCGGGCAGCCCGAAATGGAAGCTGGCCACCTTCGGCGTGAACTCCAGCAGGAGATCGCACATCGCGGCATCGAACGCAGCGCGCGACGGTCCCTTGGTGTCGATGGCGACGCCGAGTTCGCCGTAATACGGCGCGAGCTTCTGCCGCCAGCGCGCATCGCGCGCCGCATCCGCGGCCGGCGGCTTGTGCACGAAAAAATTGACGTTGAAGGGCCGGCCGGTGCCCTGCTTGACCATCTGAAGTTCCTGGCGAATCCCCTCCGGCGTCAGCATCGCAGCGGCAATGGAGCCCAGCGCGCCGGCCTCGGAGGTCGCGATCGCCATCTGCGGCGAGGTCACGCCCGCCATCGGCGCCTGGAGGATGGGATGCTCTATCCCGAAGAGATCGAGCAGACGACGGTCCTGCCACTTCATGTGCGTTACTCCTGGAAGATCTTGAGGGCACTCTAGCGTGTTGCCTAACATCTTAAATAACGATTTATAATGATAGTTATCATCTGCTAATATGATGCCCATGGACGCCAAGGACCTCGTCACTTTCGAAGCCGTCGCCCGGCTCGGCGGCATGGGCCGGGCCGCGCACGAACTGAACACCGTGCAATCCAACGTCACCCAACGCGTACGCCGGCTGGAAGAGGCCTTGGGCGTCGCCCTGTTCGAACGCAGCCGCGCGGGCGCCCGGCTGACGCGGGCCGGCGAGCGGCTGATGCCCTATGCGGCGCGGGTCGGCGCCCTGCTGGCCGAGGCGAGCCGCGCCGCCCGTGACGATGGTGCCCCGCTCGGGACCCTCACCATCGGTTCTCTGGAAACCACCGCGGCGTTGCGGCTGTCGCCCGTGCTTGCCTCCTATGTCACTGCCCATCCCGGCGTCGATCTCGTCCTGCGCACCGGCACCACCGCTGAACTGGTCGAGCGCGTCATCGACCGCGAACTGGAAGGCGCCTTCGTCTGCGGGCCGGTCGTGCACCCGCTGCTGGTCGCCACCCCGGTCTTCGAGGAGGAGCTGGCGCTGCTCAGCTCGCCGTCGGAACGCTCGGTGGCCTCCCTGCTCGCCCGTCCTGATCTCCGCCTCGTCATCCTGCGCGCCGGCTGCTCCTACCGTCAGCGTCTGGAGGAAGTGCTGGCACGACGCGGCATCGTCGGCCTGCGACGCCTGGAATTCGGCACCCTCGAGGCGATCCTGGGGGCGGTCGCGGCCGATCTCGGCGTCACATTGCTGCCTCGCGCCCTGATCGGACCCGCGTGGCGCGGCGGACGCATCACGGCGCATCGCCTGCCCCCGGCCGAGTCGCGCGTGCAGACCGTCTTCGTGCGCCGCCGCGACATGCTATGTTCGAGCGCCCTGACGGCCTTCCAGAAACACGCGACGAAGGGCAAGGTCGGATGATGCGCGGCGGCAACATTGTCACGCCGCCACTGAGGCTGCCGAGCGTTGGAGGATCGACATGGCGTGGAGACTTCTCTTGATCGCGCTGTTGCTGACGCCGCTGGCCGCCTGCGGCGATCCCAAGCCCTGCCCGTGGGACTGCACGCGCATGCGCGGGAACTGACGCGACACCGGCATACTTGCCAAACGAGCGCTTCTCCCGGACGCTGCGGCGACGAAGGAGAAGCTTTCATGGAACTTTGGCAATACGACGCGACCGATCTGGCGCGCCTCATCCGCAACGGGCAGGCCTCGGCCGTCGAAGCCGTCGATTCGGTGCTGGCCCGCCTGCACAAGGTCAATCCGGCGATCAACGCCGTGGTGCGCGTTCTTGAAGACGATGCCCGCGCCCAGGCCGAGACCGCCGATGCGGCCCGCGCCCGCGGCCACGCGCTGCCGCCGCTGCACGGCGTGCCGGTCACGACCAAGATCAACGTCGATCAGGCCGGCCTGCCGACCGACAACGGCGTTATCCCGCTGAAGGATTTCATCGCCAAGGAAGACAGTCCCGTTGTCGCCAACCTGAAGCATGCCGGCGCCATCATCGTCGGCCGCACCAACGCGCCGGCCTTCTCCATGCGCATCTTCACCGACAATGCCCTGCACGGCCGCACGCTCAATCCGCGCGATCCCTCGGTGACGCCGGGCGGGTCGAGTGGCGGCGCGGGCGCCGCGGTCGCCGCCGGCATCGGCCCGATCGCCCACGGCAACGACATCGGCGGCTCGGTGCGCATCCCCGCCTACTGCAACGGCGTGGTCGGCCTGCGCACGGGATTTGCCCGTATCCCGTCCTTCAATCCCAGCGCTGCCGCTACAGGACGCCCGATCGGCGCCGTGCTGATGGCGGTGCAAGGCCCGCACACGCGCACGGTGCGCGACGCGCGCCTCGCGCTCGAAGTGATGGCGCGTGGCGACCGGCGCGACTGGCGCTGGAACGACGTGCCGATGCGGGGCCCGGCGCCGGCCCGGCCGATCAAGGTCGCGATCGTGCCCGAAGTGCCGGGCGGCAAGAGCCATCCGGCGCAGGTCGCGGCGGTGCGCCAGGCCGGCAAGCATCTGCAGGCCGCGGGCTACGTCGTCGAGGAAGTGCTGCCGCCCGACATGGAGCGCGGCGTCGCGCTATGGCACGAGATCTGTGTCACCGACATGCACGGCGGCCTATGGCCGACGATGCAGAAGATGGGCGACCCCGACGGGATCACGGCCATGCGGCTCTGGCTCGAGCTTTTCAAGCCGGTCGATCTTGCGACCTATGTCGCGGCGATGACCGAGCGCGAGAGCCTGCTGTTCCGTTGGATGAGCTTCCTCCAGCAATGGCCGCTGCTGATCCTGCCCACGCTCTGCGACCTGCCGCTCAAGCAGGGGGCCGACCTCACCCGCGAGGGCCAGCAACAGGTGTTCGATGCGATGCGCCCCGCCCTGCTCGCCCCGCTGCTCGGCCTGCCCGGCCTTGCCGTGCCGGTCGGCAGCCACGGCAAGCTGCGCACCGGCGTCCAGATCATGTCGATGCGCAACCGCGAGGACCTCTGCCTCGACGCCGGCGAGGTGATCGAGGCGGCCGAGGGCGTCGTCGTGCCAATCGATCCGGTGAAGTGAGCTAGCTCCTGACCTCGCGGAAGATGCACTTCTCGACGCCGTCGCCGGAGACGGCGGCCCGCTTCGACCATTGCCAGAGCGGGTTCCAGTAGGATTCCAGCATGGCGTCGGCGGCCTTGGTGTCGTCGATGATGTAGCCGAACTCCTGTAGGTTCACCGGGTACATATTGTCGGAGCCGATATAGAAGACGCGCCCGTCGACCATCCAGAACTTGGAATGGTTGGCGATCGTCTTGCCGCCGGGCCATGAATCGTCGGGCCCAAAGCGGAACGGCGCCAGGTGGAAGCGGCTGCACAGCAGCGCGTTCACCGGATCGGAACCGCGGCGAATCGCGTAGCGTGACTTGGGATCGGCAGCCTCCAGGCGCTTCTGCACGATCTCCTTGAGACGCTTGGCCAGCATTTCCATCGGCACGTCATTGAAATACGGGCTGCCGCCGTTGCCGATCGACCCCGGATTGGAGAGCACGACGTAGACGTTGCCCTGGCGCTCCATCATCAGGTCGACCATCTCGTTCAGCGCGCCTTCTGGAAAGAGCGTGTCGGAGCGGCCAAAGCGGAAGCCGAGGTCCTGCTGGGCAACGTAGATGCTCTTGCGCGCGGCGCCGAACATCAGGTCACGCGCCAACTCGCTCTGGTTGGCGAAATCCTGGGTGATGCCCGAGCCCAGCCTGCCGATCGCCATCACTTCCAGGCTGCCGGCAGCCGCGACCGGGCGACTCTGGCGCGCCTCACGTCCCTGGGCGGCTGCGAAGGCCGGCGGGCAGCGTTGCCCGGGCTCGCGCTCGCCCGGCGCAAAACTCACCAGCGAGATCGATGCTTTCTGGCCGGCGTTGTCGCAGACGAAGCGCCACATCCGGTCGGCGAAGCGCGAGGCGCTCGCCGCGGCCGGCCCACGGATCTGCATCGACAGATCGTGCACGGGATTGTCGATGAGATAATCCTCGGTCCAGAGATTGTGGCCGCCGACCAGCGCCTCTCGGTCGTCGACCACGATGTACTTGCCGTGGCTCCACGAGAAACTGTTGCAGGTCTCGAAGGCGGTGCAGGAGCGCATGGCGGCGACGCTCACCGAGACACGCGAGCCCGGCATGTCCCGGGCGCCGGACACCAGCTCGTTCAGAAGCGCCGCGGCATCGACACCCTTGGGCGGAAACTGGCCGATCAGGAAGCGGATCTCGACCGGACGGCGGCTCGCGGCCAACTGAGTGATGGCGGCGCGCAGGGCGGCGACGAAGCGGCCGTCGGGCGCCGGCTGAAGCTGCACGATGTCGACGGTCTGGCGCGCGCGCCCCACCAGCTCGTGGATGCGGATCGGCAGGGCGTCGGAATGGCCGAGGCAGACCTTGCGCTTGGTGCCGCGGTTGCCGGGCGTGAGCGGCCAGATGGCGGCGCAGGTGCCGCCGCGGCAGTCGGCGTCGCTGCTGCAGGACGGCAGCGAGATATCGGGCTCGCAATCCTTGCAGCCCATGGCGAACCAGGTGAGGTCGTCGGCCTTGCGGCCCCAGCGGTTGGGCGTCTGCACCAGCCAGTCGGCCATCAGCGTGTTGCCGCGCGTGAGATCGTAGGTGATGCCGGCATAGGCGCCGGCCGGGTCGCTCTTGGCGAGTTCGCGCTGGAGCTGCCGCAGCAACGGCTCGGGCCTGGACGGATCGGGCGCCTCAAGTCCGCGGTCGCGGATCAGGGCGGTAAGCGAGGTCGAGGGGGTCAGCAGGCCATAGGCGCGCTCGCCCTGCCCCTCGGGGACCGAACTGCTCGGGAGATCGCCGCTGCACGAGGCCAGTGCCGCGACGAGCAGCAGCCCCCAGAATTTCCATCTCATGGACAGCGGTTGAATCCCCTCGCAAACTGCCGAGCAACGTCCAACGTCATCGCCATTCCGGGGTTCCATCGACATGACCAGCAAAGCATCGCATTCCATCGGGTGGATCGGCCTCGGCCGCATGGGCGAGGCCATGGCAGCCCGGCTGGTCAAGGCCGGTCACGGCGTCTCGGTCTGGAACCGCACCGCCTCCAAGGCCGACCCGCTGGCCCAGATCGGTGCCGAGGTCGTGACGGACAAGATGGCGATGGCACACTGTGCCACCGTCTTCACCATGGTGTCGACCACCGACGACCTGAAGGACATCCTGTTCGGCAAGGAAGGTGTGCTGGCGGGCGATGCGCGGCCCCAGCGCATCGTCGACATGTCGTCGATCTCCGACCACGGCTCTGCCGAGATCCGCAAGGGCCTGACCGAGGCGGGCGTCGCCTATCTCAGCGCGCCGGTGTCGGGCAACGCCAAGGTCGCCAAGGCCGGCAAGCTGCTGGTCGTGGCCTCCGGCCCCAGGGCCGAATACGACGCCGTCGAGCCCCTGCTCTCGGCGCTCGGCCGGTCCGCGATGTATGTCGGCGAGGGCGAGCTCTCGCGCATCTGGAAGATCGCGCACAACACCATGTTCGGCGTCATCATCCAGTCGCTTTGCGAGATTACTTTGCTCGCGGAGAAGGCCGGCATTCCGCGCCACGTCTTCCTGGAATCGATCAACCAGAGCGTGCTCGGCTCGATGTACACAAGGTACAAGACGCCGGCGCTGGTGAACCTCGACTTCACCACCACTTTCACGCCCAAGCTGCTGCTCAAGGACATGGAACTGGGCATGGGCGCGGCCAAGTCCTTCGGCGTGATGATGCCGACCGCCTCGGTCACGCGCGACTCCGTGCTGGCGCTGTCGAATCAGCACCCCGGCGATGTCGACTTCTCCGTGCTGCTGCTCGAGTTGGCGCGCGCCGCCGGCATGACTCTGAAATCGGAGAACGTCGACGTGAGCGACGGGCTCAAATAGCCATGCCTCGGCTGCTGTTGAAATCCGGCATCGTCGTTACCCAGGACGCCCGGCTGGGCGTACTGCCGAGCGGCGATGTGCTGATCGAGGACGACCGCATTGCCGCCATCGCTCCGACCATCGCCCTCGGTGATGCCGAGATCGTCGACTGCACCGGCCATTTCGTGATGCCGGGGCTGATCAACGCCCATATGCACACCTGGCAGACCGCGCTGCGCTCGGTCGCCGCCAACTGGACCTTGCTGGAATATTTCCGCCACGTGCATGCCGGCCTGGCCACCGTGTTCACGCCCGACGACATCCACATCGCGACCCTGGCCGGCGCGCTCAACCAGCTCGATCACGGTGTCACCACTCTGGTCGACTGGTGCCACAACAACCCGACGCCCGAGCATACCGACGCGGGAATCGCCGGCCTGAAGGAAAGCGGTATCCGTGCCGCCTTCTTCCACGGCTCGCCCAAACCCGACCCCAGGCCCGGCGAGCCGCATTTCTCCGAGATCCCTCACCCGCGCCGGGAGATCGAACGTCTGCTGAAGGGGCCGCTCGCCGACCGCGGCGCGCTGGTAACGCTCGGCATGGCGATCCTGGGCCCGCACTACTCCACGCTCGAGGTCAGCGCCCATGATTTCGCGCTGGCCCGTGAGTTCGGCCTGATCGCCAGCATGCACCAGGGCGGCGGCGAGGCGAAGACGCCCGGCGGCTGGGAAACCCTGATGCTGCAAAACCTGTGCGGCCCGCACATCAACATCGTGCACGGCAACAACCTCACCGATGCGCAGCTGAAAGCCTTCGTTGGCGCCGGCGTCACCTTCTCGATCACGCCGGAGAACGAGATGGCGCAGGGCCACGGCCATCCCATCACCGGCCGCCTGCGCACCCTGGGCGCCGCGCCATCGGTCGGCGTCGACCTCGAATCGGCGATCAGTGGCGACATGTTCACCGTCGCCCGCATGGCGCTGGCCTCCCAGCGCGCCCTCGACAATGCCGCCGAACGCACCGGGAGCGGCGGCATTCCCGCCACCTCCACCGTGCCGGCTGCCGAAGCGCTCGGCTGGATCACGACGCGCGGTGCCGCGATGCTGGGCATGGCCGACCGTATCGGCAGCCTGGCGCCGGGCAAGCAGGCCGACATCACGGTGATGTCGCTGGGGCCGCTCGCCATGTGGCCGGTCCACGACCCCGTGGCGTCGGTGGTCATGCAAGGGTCCGGCGCCCGGGTGCGCGACGTGCTGGTGGCCGGCCGCTTCGCCAAGCGCAACGGCGGATTGCTATGGGGCGATATCGCCAGCGTTCGTGCCAGGCTCGCGGCCTCGGGCGAACGCATCCTCGAATGCCTTCAAGTTCCCAGCGTCAGTCGGGAGGTCTCTGCTCTGCGAAGCTAGAAAGAAGAAAACAGGAGGAAGCCATGATGCGTTTTGCAATGGGAGCTGTACTGGCGGCATTGGCCGCGGCGGGTGCAACGGGCGCACATGCCCAAACCTACCCCGACAAGCCTATTCATATCATCGTGCCCTTCACGGCGGGCAGCGCCACCGACGTGGTCGCCCGGGTCCTGGCGCAGGCGATGTCCAAGAATGTCGGCCAGGTGGTGGTGGTCGAGAACAAGACCGGCGCCGGCGGGACCATCGGCGCAGCCCAGGTCGCCAAGTCGACGCCCGACGGCTACACGCTGCTGGCCAACTCCTCGGCCCATACCGTCAATCCGTCGATCTATCCCAACCTCAGCTACGACACGGCGAAGGATTTCATCGCGGTGAGCCTGCTCGCGCAGCAACCCAACATCATGGTGGCCTCGCCGTCTAAGGGCTGGAAGACCGCCGCCGACTATGCGAAGGCGGCGAAAGCTGCGCCGGGCAAGCTCACCTACGCCTCGGCCGGCGTCGGCAGCGGCACCCACATGAATGCCGAGAAATTCAAGCTCTCGGCCGGCATCGATACCCTGCATGTGCCCTATCGCGGCACGCCCGAGGCCCTTGCCGACACGATGAACGGCCGCACCGACATCTTCTTCGGACCGGTGATCGCCGCCCTCCCCATGATCCGC
>JAUXRT010000033.1 GCA_030681635.1 Reyranella sp. | reverse complement strand
CCGCGACCCCGATCTGATATACCCGGGCCAAGTTTTTAGCCTGCCCAAGGTCGACTGACGGCCGCGGGCGACAGAAAGCGCGTTCATGCTGGCCAATTTCCTCGTGCCGATCCTCGCTGACGGTTGGCGATTCATCGCCCTTTTTGCCGGCGCGACCTTCCTGGGCGCGTTGACCGGTGCGGCGTGGCTGTTCTGGCCGTTGATGATCCTGACCCTGTGGTCGATCTATTTCTTCCGCGATCCGCCGCGTGGCGTGCCGCAGGACGACGGCGTCCTGATCGCGCCGGCCGACGGGCTGGTGCAGATGATTGTGGAGGCGGTGCCGCCGTCCGAACTCGGGCTGGGCAGCGAAGCCCTGACGCGCGTCTCGATCTTCCTCAGCGTCTTCGACGTCCACATCAATCGAGCGCCGTGCGCGGCGTCGGTCGACGTCGTGTCCTATCGCCCGGGCAAGTTCCTGAATGCCGCCGCCGACAAGGCGAGTGAGGAGAACGAGCGCATGGCAATCGCCTTGCGTCGGCCCGACGGCCGGGTGATCGGCTGCGTGCAGATCGCCGGCTGGGTGGCCCGCCGCATCGTCTGCTACATCAAGCCGGGCCAGACCGTTGCCGCCGGCGAACGCTTCGGCCACATCCGGTTCGGCAGCCGCACCGACCTGTACTTGCCGTCTGGCGCCCGGTTGTTGGTGGCGCCCGGGCAGCGCATGATCGGGGGTGAGACGGTCATGGCCGAACTCGATCCCGTCTCATCCGAGGCCCGCGCCGCGATCGAATTCTAGGAGGCAGCGATGGACAGCGAATCCCCCGCGCGCCGGGGCCGGTTGCACGGCTTCTCGATCAATCGTCTGATCCCCGACATCCGGACCGTGGCCGCCCTGTGCTCGGGCCTGACGGCGCTCCGCTTCGCGCGTCGGGGCGAGATGCGCCTGGCCGTCATCGCCATCATCGTGGCCGCGATCTTCGACGCCCTCGACGGCCGCGTCGCGCGCCGGCTGGGGGTGACCAGCCGCTTCGGGGCGGAACTCGACTCGCTGTCGGACTTCCTCTGCTTCGGTGTCACGCCCGCGCTCGTGCTCTATCTGGCTTCGCTGAAAGACGGCGGTGCGCTCGGCTGGGTGGTGACCTTGATGTTCCCCATCTGCTCGGCGCTGCGGCTGGCGCGTTTCAATACGGCCCTGGTCTCCGACACACCGCCGCCGACTTGGACCGGGTCGTATTTTACCGGCGTACCGGCGCCGGCCGGCGCCTTGCTCGCCCTGATCCCGCTGATGGTGAGCTTCGAGATCGAAGCCGCCTGGCCGCGCCATGCGCTGCTCGTGGGGGCGGTGCTCGTGGCGGTCGGCGGCCTGATGGTGAGCCGGATCCCGACCTATTCGTTCAAGAAGGGAAGGGTGCCGCGGAATCTCGTGCTGCCGGCCCTGCTGGGTGCCGCGCTGGTCATGGGCGTGCTGGCGAGCGCGCCGTGGATCGGCATGTCGCTGATCGGCCTGGCCTATGTATCTCTCATTCCGTTCAGCTGGATGGCCTATCGCCGGCAGGCGGCGCAGGACCGCCGGGCGGCGGAAAAGCCGGGTGAGGTCGTGTCCCTGCGGGCGGTCGATTCGGGCCCGCCGTCGCCGGGCTGAACGCGCCGCGGCGCATGTTCGATCCCGTTCTGCGCCGGCTGATCGACCCGCCGCTCGATCGCATCGGAACCTGGCTGGCCGGGAAGGGCGTATCCGCCAACGGCGCAAGCCTCACCGGGCTCGCGGTCGGGCTGCTGGCCGTGCCGGCGCTGGCCCATGGCCGCTGCGACCTGGCGCTGCTGGCGATCCTGCTCAATCGGCTGGTCGACGGGCTGGACGGGCCGATCGCGCGCCAAGGGAGGCCGACGCCGTTCGGCGGCTATCTCGATATCATGTGCGACATGGCGTTCTATGCCGCGGTCCCGCTGGGCTTTGCCCTCGCCAGTTCGGCCAACGCCGTCCCCGCGGCCGTCCTGTTGGCATCCTTCGTCTGCACCGGGGCGTCCTTCCTCGGGCGCGCCGTCCTGGCAACCCAGATCGGCGAGGCCGACGACGGCAAACGCGGACGCAAGTCCTTCTTCCATGCGGCAGGGCTGATCGAGGGCAGCGAGACCATCGCGGCGTTTGCGCTGTTCTGCCTGTTTCCCGGCGCCTTCCCCTGGCTGGCGGGCCTGTTCGCCGCCTTGTGTTTCTGGACCGCCGCGGCGCGGGTGCTTGAGGCCTACCGCCTCAAGTCCTGAGGGTCACTCTGCAGGGCGATGTTAAGGTTCTTGGGCAAGGTCTCCCTCTGCATATTCCCATTTTAATCAACATATTAGAAAGATTTCTTCACATTTTCGACCAATTTCGTTTGACCGAAGAATCTGCATTAAGTACGATTCTAGAAGCCACGTTGTAGGACGTCGGCTGGCGATTCGTTGCGCGATGCAAGGTCCTGGAGACAAGTATGCTGTCTATCTTTCGGCGTTTGATGAAGGACAACCAAGGCGCCACGGCCGTCGAGTACACGCTGATTGCCTCGCTGATTGCCGTTGCCGCGATCGCCTCGATGCGCACCGTCGGCGACAAGATTTCCAACGTCCTGGGCAACGTCTCCAATAGCCTGAGTTGAGCGGCGACCCAGCGGTGGGCGCTGGATGGTCAAGATTTGCTATTAGCTGTGTCAAATGCCAAATTTCCCTTTAAAAATAATGCACTAACGCCTTGACTTGAGACATTAGAGAAAATATCCTTTGTAACGTTCTTATCTGTTGTCCTTTGTCTGCATTTTATTTGTGTATTCGTTCGGAAGTTTTCTATTTCAGGCCATTTTCCAGGGCTGCCATAGGCAGTCAGGCACGAGCGAATCCACACAAGCGGAGCATTGGGACGGCGGTACTTCCGGCCACGCCGCGGCGCGAGCAGGGTAGCTCGCGGCGGGAGTGACCGGATCATCGGAGGGTCCCTTGCGGTGCTTCACGGCGCCGACGGGTCAGATGGTGTCGGATGTCGCTGCTTGCCCCTCTCCAGTCCATTTGTCTGATCGGCTTCGCGCTGCTGCTTGCCTGGGCGGCGTGGCAGGACCTGCGGACCATGCGCATCGCCGATTGGGTGTCGCTCGCGATCGTGGCGGCCTTCGGCGTTTGGGCGCTGAGTGGCCTGGCCGCCGGTAACACGACTTTCACCAGGATCGGCCTCGCGGCAGGCTGCGGCGCGGCGGTGTTCGCGATCGGCGCGCTGGGCTTTGCCGCCGGTGCGCTGGGTGGCGGCGACGTCAAGCTGCTGGCCGCCTCCAGCCTCTTCGCAGGGCCTGCCTTGCTCCTCGATTTCCTGATGGTCACGGCGCTGGCGGGCGGCGTGCTCGGGCTGGCGATGCTTGCGGGCGCACGAATTGGCCCGGCTGCCCCGGCTGCTGGCGAAGCCTCCGTCGCCGGGCGTCTGCGTGGTGGCCTGCCCTACGGCCCGGCGATCGCCGCGGGTGGCCTGTGGGTCGCCATGGCGCTGGCGACCTCGTGAAGCGGCGGGCAGCATGAACAGCAAGCGCATGGCCTTTCTGTTGCTGGCGGTTCTTGTCGCCGGCGCGACGGCATTTCTGGCCCGCGCGTGGCTGGAAGCCGAACGCGCGGCGATCGTGGCGCAGGCGGTGATCCAGCGGCCGGTGACCCAGGCCAAGCCCGCGATCCAGGTCCTGGTCGCGCGCAACGCGGTCCGCACCGGTCAGATCATCAAGCCCGACGACCTGCGCTGGCAGCCTTGGCCGCAGGGCGCGTTGCCGCCCTCCTATGTCGTCGAAGGCAAGCGCCCGATTGCCGACTTCGTCGGGGCGGTGGCACGCAGTTCCTTCCACGTCGGCGAACCGATCGTTGAAATCGAGATCGTGATGCCGGGCTCGCGCGGGTTTCTGGCCGCGGTGCTGAAGTCCGGCATGCGTGCCGTCAGCGTGCCGGCCACGGCCACCAGTGCGGTCTCCGGGTTCATCTACGCCGGCGATCGCGTCGACGTATTGCTGACGCACGTGTTGACCAGTCAGGCAGGTCAGCTCAGCGCCACCGAGACGATCCTGCGCAATGCCCGCGTGATCGCCATGGACCAGAAGCTCGACTTCACGCCGGGTGACAAGCCCGATATCGCCAAGACGGCGACGCTCGAACTCACGCCCAAGCAAACCGAGATCGTGACGCTGGCGGTCAAGATGGGCGAACTCTCCCTGGTCCTGCGCAGCCTCCAGAATCCGGACGATGGCGAGCGCGATCAGGCCGCCGCCGACGAACAGCCGGCCGAACTCGGCTACAGCTACACCCAGGACAATCAGGTCAGCCGCCTGATCAAGAGCCCAACGGCGGCCGAGCCGCCGGCGGCTCCCGAGGCCGTGCGCAGCAACGCCGTCATCCTGTTGCGCGGCAGTGCCCGCACCAAACAGGACCTCGACGGCAGCATATCGGCCGATTCGCTGCCGCCGCCGCCGCTAATGCCACCGCCCGACGTCGCGAAGCCGGGCCCCAAGCCTCCTACCATGCCGAGTGTGCCGCGATGAGCCTGTCCTTCGCCTTTGCGACCAAATCGTCGGTGTGGCGCCGCGCCGGCTCGTCGCTCGCTCTCGTCGGGGCCCTGTCGTTCGCGCTGCAGCCTACGATTCTGCTGGCGCAGTCAGTCGACTCCGACGGCGCGGCCAAGGTCCAGACCAAGGCCAAGAATCCGAACGCCAACCACGCAACCAAGAAGACGGCGAAGGGCAAGAAGAGCCCCACCGACAATCTCTCCGACGAACTCAACCGCCGTGAGTCGGAACGCGTCGAGCAGGTGATGCGGGGGATGGCATCGCCGGCGGCAGCCGTTGCGCCGCTGACCGCCGCACCGGCCGCTGCGGCCGTGTCGCCGGTCGACGCGAAACCCATTGCATCGCTACCGCCGACGGTGGCCGCCATTCCGCCGCGGACGCCGATCGTCAGCGCCTCGCTGACGCCCGATGTCGGTTTGCCACAGATGACGCCGGGCACATCGCCGGCGCCCGTTGCCGTCGCGCCGATCGCCGATCGCGGCGCCGGCCAGGTCGCCCAGACTCAGGGCCAGGGCCAGTCACAGGTCCAGCCGCAGGTCGCGCCGATGCGTCCGACGCCGCAATTCGCGCAGGCTCCGGCGCCTGTGCCGATCCCGCCCACGACAACGCCCGGCGCGCCGCGCACGCCGCAGGTTGTCGGTGGCGCGCCCAGCCGCGCCTTCGGCCAGAGCCAGATCGTTCCGACCGAACCGCCGACGCTCAAGCTCGAGATCAACAAGGGCACCGCGATCAAGCTGCCCGGCCCGGCCGCCACCGTCTTCGTGGCTGCGCCCGACATCGCCGACGTCCAGGTGCGGTCGCCGACAATGGTCTACGTCTTCGCCAAGAAGCCCGGCGATACCGTACTCTATGCCGTCGACGACCAGGATCGGGTCCTGCTCAACACCATCGTCAGCGTGACCTCGCCGATCAGCCGCATGAAGGGCACCCTCGACACGCTGCATCCCGGCAACGGCATCATCTATGACAACCAGGGCGAGACGATCGTGATGACCGGCACGGTCCGTTCGGCCGTGGTTGCCGAGGACGCGCGCCGGCTGGCGCTGCAGCACGTCGCCGGCAACGCGGCCAAGGTCATCAGCAACGTCAAGGTCGATGCGCCCACCCAGGTGCAGTTGCGCGTCAAGGTCGCCGAGGTCCGGCGCGAGGCGCTGAAGCGCGTCGGCATCAACTGGCAGAACATCAACAATGTCGCCCTGTTCGGTCTGGCGACGTTCGGCGTCGGCGCCGGCGCGGGCTTCGCCGTGCGCACGGTTCAGTCCGTCGGCGGCGCGGCATCGGGCGCCATCGCCATGCAGTCCAACGACGGCAGCCTGAACGGCTTCATCGATTTCCTCGCCACCCAGAACCAGGCGACCATCCTCGCCGAGCCGAACCTGATCGCCATGTCCGGCGAGACGGCGAGCTTCCTTGCCGGCGGCGAGATCCCGATCATCACGCCGCAGGGCGGGACGACCAACGCCACGATCACGGTGACCTACAAGCAGGTCGGCGTCAGCCTTGCCTTCACGCCGACCATCATCGGGGATCGCATCAATCTCAAGGTGGCGCCGGAAGTGAGCCAGCTCTCCACCGTCGGATCGATCAGCGTGCCGCTCACCGCGACCGCCGTCGTCACCGTGCCGGGCATTCAGACCCGCAAGGCGTCGACCACGATCGAACTGGGCAGCGGCCAGAGCTTCGCCATCGCCGGTCTTCTCCAGGCGAGTTCGCAGCAGGACATCGTGAAGCTGCCGTGGCTCGGCGACATTCCCGTCCTGGGCTCGCTGTTCAAGTCCGATGCCTACCAGCGCTCGGAGACCGAACTGGTCATCATCATCACGCCGTACTTCGTCGAGCCGACCAGCGGCAAACTGCGGACGCCCCTTACCGATCGCGTGCCGCCGACCGACGCCGATCGTCTCGTCTATCAGCGCCTCAACCATCCGACGCCGCCGCGCCGCGTTTCGGTGGGCCGGGAGCAATACGCCGGGCCCTCGGCCGGCTTCAAACTGGACTAGGGGAAACGGTCATGCGCTCCGCCATATTCGTGCTCCTCGCGGCGAGCGGCCTCGCGGCCTGTGCCAATCCGGTCGCCCAGCAGGCCACTGTCGATACCGTCCACGACGCGGTGCGGGCCGACACGATGGTCTCCGTCAATTTCGCACCCGGCAGCGGCCAGCTCGATACGGGACAGCTCAACGGCCTCAAGACGATGGTCGCGGCGGGCCGGCGTGCGCAGCGTGACGAGTTCGCGGTCGTGTCCGACGGCTCGGGCGGCGCGATCCAGCGGACTCGCGCCCAGCGTGTCGCGCAGAGTCTGTCGGAGGCAGGCGCGCGCTGGGTGACCACCACGGTGGAGCCCGCCATGGCGATGGGGCCGAATTCCGTGTTGGTCGTGCGATCGGAATATCTGATCGCCAACAACCGGTGTCCGAACTATTCCCCGGCCAGCCAGTGGAATCCCAATGAAGCGGCCATGCCGGGGTTCGGCTGCGCCGACGCCTACAATATGGGCCAAATGCTGTCGCGGCCGCGTGATGCGGCAGTTGGGCGGTCGCCCGGCCCGGCGGACGGGACGGTCAATGCCGAAGCAATCGCTCGCTACCGCGAGGGTAGGGTTCGCGGACTCGGCGCGGGCGGTGGCGGTGGCACGGCCACGCCCGCCACGGCGGCGGCGTCCGGTACGAACTGAGGCAGCGCAGATGTCCGCCGCAGCGAGTGCTCAATCCCAGACGTCGGTGTCGCGAGAGGACAAGCCCGGCCTCAACGCCATGGCCTTCATCTCCGATACGGTCACGCTGGCGCGCGTGTCGGCCGATCTCTTCAGCATGACGCTCGGCAAGGCCAACATCCGGGAAGGAACGATCGACGCCGCACTGGCGATCGGCGAATGGCCGCGCGATCTCGATCTCCTGATCGTCGATCTCGCCGATGCCGCCGACCCGATTGCCGATGCCGCGGCGCTCAAGACGGCCGTCCCCGGCGGCTGTCTCGTGATCGGCGTTGGCCGCATCAACGACGTCGCCCTGTACCGCGACCTGCTTGCGGTCGGATTCAACGACTATCTGGCGGTGCCGTTCGCGGAAGGCGCCATTGGGCGGGCGGTCGAACGGGCATTCGATCTTCGTCAGCGGACCGGCGGCGCCGTGACGCCCGGCCAGTCGCCGCTGAAGGACGCCGCACCGCGCACATTGTCGGTTATCGGCGCGCGTGGCGGCGTTGGCGCCACGACGGCGGCGGTCGCGGTTGCGGCGATGCTGGGCACGCGCCTCAAGGAAGAGGTCCTGCTGATCGATTTCGACCTCCACTATGGCTCGCTCATGCTGGCGCTCGATCTCGAGGCGGTCGACGCCTTGCGCGAAGCGCTGGAGCAACCGGATCGGATCGACGCCCTGTTCATCCAGCAGGTGGCGCAGAAGAAGAGCGAGTTCCTTTACGCTATGGGAGCAGAGGAGGCGCCGACGAATGGCTTCCAGGCGCGCCCCCATGCTGCCAGCGATTTCCTGAAGTCCATCCACCGTCGCTTTCGCTGGGTCGTAGCCGATGTGCCGCGCGGTGACCCGGTGATCCAGCGGCAGGTGATCGAGGCATCGACCGACATTCTGCTCGTGACCGACCTGTCACTGCCGGGTGTCCGTGATGCCATGCGCCTCCAGCAGCTCATTCACGATGTGGCGCCGGGTGCGAGGCTGTACATCGCGACCGGCGGCGCGATCGATGCCCGCCGCTCGGCGGTCAAGGTGTCCGACGTCGAACGGTCTCTGAAGCGCAAGGTCGACTGCCAGATCCCGGCCGATGCGGCGGCGGCGCTCTCGGCCGTGAATGTCGGCAAGCCTCTCTCGGAGGCGGCCCCAGCCAGCGGAATCGTCAAGGCGCTGAGGTCGCTCGTGGCCGGCCTCGATTCGCCGGGTGGCGAGAGCGGGCCGGCCAAGGCCGGGAAGGCGACGAGCCTGCTCGAACGCTTTGGACGCAGTCTGAAGAAGAAGTAGGTGGCGATGTTCGGATTGCGCACCAAGAAGACGGAGACGACGGAGGTTTCGGCCGTTGGCCCGCTCGACCGGATCGACCGGCGGACTCCAGCGGAGCCACGCCCGGTCCCAGGTCCGGCCGACCGCGACGGACGAATGACGGCTGCATCGGCCGGACTGCGCGATGCCGTCGCTCCGCGGCTGCGCAAGCTTGTGGAGGCTGGAACCCCGGCCGGCGAAGTGACGCGCCAGGCTGGTGCTCTGTCGCAGGCCCATTTCCGCAGCCACGGCGTCATGCTGGCGCCTCTCGAACTGCGCCGGCATGTTGCCGATGTCCTGCGCCCGATCCTCCCGGCGACGAGTTTCGGCGCGCCAACGCCTGAAGTGGCGGTGGACGCTCCGTCCGAGCCGGCAACCGCCATCGTGGTGTCGGCCGTAAAGGCGCCGGTCCTGGCTGAACGACCGCAAACGACGGCACCGGCTGCCGCGAAGACGGAGCCTCTCGGGCGCTCTGCCGCGGTCCAGGCCGCCTCCCTGGTCAAGTCGGAGCCTGACGAAAAACCGGACGACTCTTCGTCGAGCAAGTTGTCGCGAAGCAAGGTCGATCAGGCTCGGCGCGCCGTGCAGGGCATGGTGATGACGCGGATCGATCTCGCGGCGGCGGTCACCATGCCGCGAAGCGAACTGGTACGCCAACTTGAAGGTCTTGCCGCCGAGCTGCTCGCCGAGCATCGAATCCAGCTCAACCGGCCCGAGCAGACGGACCTCGTCCACCAGCTCGTCAACGACATGATGGGGCTCGGCCCCTTGGAGCCGCTGCTCGGCGACGACGGCATCACCGACATCATGATCAACGGTCCCAAGCAGATCTACATCGAGCGCCAGGGCAAGATTTCCCTGACGTCGGTGACGTTCGAGGACAACGCCCATCTGCTCAACATCTGCAACCGCATCGTCAGCCGGATCGGCCGTCGGGTCGACGAGTCCAGCCCGATCTGCGACGCGCGCCTGGAGGATGGCAGCCGCGTCAATATCATCATCCCGCCGCTGGCGATCGATGGCGCCTCCGTGTCGATCCGCAAGTTCGGCAAGCGTCAGATCGGCTTCGACCAGATGGCGCAGCAGGGCAACATCTCGCCGGCCATGGCGACGGTGCTGCGTATCGCCTCGCGCTGCCGCCTGAACACCGTCGTGTCGGGCGGCACGGGGTCGGGCAAGACGACCATGTTGAACGCCCTGTCGGGCATGATCGACAACGGCGAACGTGTCGTGACCATCGAGGACGCCGCCGAACTGCGCATGCAACAGCCCCACGTCGTCCGCCTCGAGACGCGGCCGGCGAACCTGGAAGGCAATGGCGAGGTCTCGATGCGCGATCTCGTGAAGAATGCGCTGCGCATGCGCCCTGACCGCATCATCCTGGGCGAGGTTCGTGGCCCGGAGGCGATCGACCTGCTTCAGGCGATGAACACCGGCCACGACGGCTCCATGGGAACGTTGCATGCCAACCGGCCGCGCGAGGCCCTCACACGCCTCGAGAACATGGTCACCATGGGCGCCTCGAATTTGCCGCCCAAGGCCATCCGGTCGCAGATCGCGGGATCGCTGCAGCTGATCGTACAGATCAGCCGAATGCGCGATGGCGTGCGCCGCGTCACCCACATCACCGAAGTCATGGGCATGGAGGGCGAGGTCGTCGTCACCCAGGATCTCTTCACCTACGAGTTCCACGGTGAAGCCAGCGACGGCAAGTTGAGCGGTGCCTTCAAGAGTTCTGGCCTGCGTCCGCATTTCCTGCCGCGTGCCGCCTACTATGGCCTCGACAAGGTGTTGATGGAGGCCATGACGTGATCGAGGCTCTTGGCTTCGATCTGGACACGGTCACGATCCTGATCACGGGCGGGTTCGTGCTGACCTTTGCCGCGCTCTATGTGGTATTCGGCGGCTTCTTCGCCGAGCGGCGATTGCGCGATCGGCTCGAAGATCTCGATGCGCAGGCACAGGGCGGGCAGCGCACGCTGCAGATGGCGACGCTGCGGCGCGTCGAAAAAGCGGGAAAGCTTCCCACGCTCGACAAATTGCTGTGGCGCTGGTTTCCCAATGCCAGCAGCATCCGCCAGAAGCTGCAGGCGTCCGGCACGAATCTGACGCTGGGCGACTTTGCCTTCACCTCACTCGCCCTCTCGGTCGGGATGGCGTTTCTTCTGTTCGTCATCGTCGATCTGGCGCCGCCCGTCGCCTTGGGCAGCTCTCTGATAATCGGCGTCGGCCTGCCGAACGCCTGGATCGGCTGGAAGGCCAAGCGGCGCGGCCAGCAGTTCAACCTTCTGTTCCCGGAAGCGGTCGACCTGATCGTCCGTGCGCTCCGGGCCGGTCTGCCGGTCCAGGAGGCGATCGGCACGGTGGCGCGCGACATCAAGGATCCGCTCGGCGGCGTCTTCCGCCGCGTGCAGCACGAAGTGCAGCTTGGCACGCCGATCGACACGGCGCTTTGGCGGGTCGCCAAGACGGTGCAGACCGAGGAGTTCAATTTTCTTATCGTCGCCATGTCGATCCAGCGCGATACCGGCGGCAACCTGGCGGAGACATTGGCCAATCTCAGCGCGTTGCTGCGTGCCCGCCAGCAGCTTCGCCTGAAGATCCGGGCCTTTAGTTCGGAAGCACGCGCGACGATGATGATCATGGCGGGCCTGCCGTTTCTCGTTGGCGGCGGCCTCTTTTTGATCTCTCCCGACTACATCGCTCCCTTGTTCACGACCGAAGGCGGGCAGATGATCGCAGCGGCCGCTGCCTGCAGCATGGGGCTGGGCATCTACGTCATGAACAAGATTGCGACGATCAAGGTCTGACGCCGCCATGGACCCAGCCCTCTCGGAGAAGAGTTTCGCGATCATCATCGCAGCCGCGACGTTCGTGGCGTTCTGGGCAATCGGGATGGCCTTGACGTGGCAGCCGCCGATCGAGGCGCGCCTCAAGGCGCTCCGCACACGCCGGATGAAGACGCGCGGCGAGTACGTGGTCGTCAAGAAATCATCGAAGACAGCTTCTCTGGGTTTCCTGCGGGAGATTGCCGACCGCCTGAATCTTCTTCGCGGCACGGCGGCCGATCAGACTTCCCGCAAGCTGCGGCAGGCGGGATTTCATTCGCGGGATGCCGCAGTGATCTACGTCTTCATCAAGCTGGCGCTGCCGCTGCTGCTGGGCTTTCTGATGATCGGGTTGACGTCGGTAACAAATGTGATCGCTGTTCCCGAAGACTTTGTCCTGGCCACCTGCGTCGGCGCGGTGCTGGTGGGTTTCATGCTGCCGGAAGTCTACATCAAGAATG
>JAUXRT010000030.1 GCA_030681635.1 Reyranella sp. | reverse complement strand
GACCTTGAGCGTGCTGGGCGGCCGGCCGGCGCCGAAGAAGACATCCTGCACGACTTCGCCCTGGACCAGCGCGAGGTCGAGCTTGCCGGCCTCGAGCAGCGGCACGTTCTCGGTGCTGCCCTTGGTGTTCACTTCCTCGATCTCGAAGGCGGGATCGACGGCCTTGATCGCCTTGATGAAGGCCGCGCCATAGACCGGGAAGCCGCCGCCCGGCGTCGCGGTCCCGAGCTTGAGCGGCGGCGACTGCGCGCCGGCCGGGGCGCTCATGAGCGTGAGTCCCGGCAGGGCGGCGAGCAACGGACGGCGTCGGAGGTCGGCCATGGTTCCATCCTCATGGTTCCATCCTAGGGTCTCACACCGGGCGCTTCGAGCACCATGCCCTTGGCCCGATCCATCAGGAACAATTCGAGCATGACATATTCGGGCGCCTCGGAGGCGTAAGGCTCGGCGCGGATGCCGACGAGGCAATTGCGCAGGCGGCGTTTGAGCGAGCCCAGCGTCTGCCATTCCAGCCGGTAGATCGGATAGCCGGTGGGATGGGCCTCCGGGATCGTGACGCCCGCGAGCTTCCTGCC
The DNA here is from genome assembly GCA_030681635.1 of Reyranella sp. GTDB lineage: Bacteria > Pseudomonadota > Alphaproteobacteria > Reyranellales > Reyranellaceae > Reyranella. The sequence goes on along the minus strand of JAUXRT010000030.1, from coordinate 3,928 downwards.
GGCATTGTCGTCGTGGCAGATGGCGCAGGACAGGTTGAGCTGGCCCTGACGTGCCCGATAGATCGCAGCGCCCTGGTCGCGGAAGGCGTCGAGCCGCGGATCGGCCGGCGGTGCGATCGGCAGGCCGCGCGACTGGTGCGCGACATAGGCTTCCAGCGCCAGCAGCTCGCGGCTCTCCGGCGGCAGGCGCTCGGCCTTCTGGTTCTCGGTCCGGCAGAGATTGATGCGGCCGTCGAGATCGACCGGCGCCTCGGCGCCTTTTGGGATGGCGGGATAGCGCGCGGCCACACCCTTCATGCTGGTGCCGGCATTGCCGTGGCAGTCGGCGCAGGATTTGTCGGCGGTACCCGCCTTCTTCGCCCACGACTGGCTGCCGAGCTGGACGAAGAGCATGCCGGGATTGGCGGTGTCGTCGTCCTGCATCTTCTGCAGCGCCTCGCCCATGTCCTGGGTGCCGGAGCGCCGCTTGTCCGCGCCGACCTGCGCTGCCGCCCAGGAGGCGGCGAAGATGATCGCCAGCCCGATGCCGAAGTGCAGCGCCCTCATTCGACGGCGATGACGACCCGCTCCTCGACGACGAAGCCTTCGTCGCCGGTCCAGCGCAGGCCGACCGTGCCGCTCTCGCTGGCCACGGCAAAGAAGGAGACGAACGGATTGGCCGCGATTGCGGGCGACATCTCCATGTCGAAGATCTCGGTGCCGTTCCAGGTCGCGGTGAAGCGCTCGATGATGTTGCGCGGGATGATCTTGCCCATGGTGCCGGGCCGGAAGCCGGTTTCCATGGGATGCATGATCAGCGCCTTGATCTCGACGACCGAGCCGCGCTTGGCCGTCTTGGGCGCGTTCACGAGGACGTTGGCCATCAGGTCGACTCCTCGAGGCAGGCAGCCAAGGTCACGATCACGTCGGCGCTGGCACTCCAGAAGCGGCCGTCACTGGTTTCGGCGATGGCCACGATCTTCTGGCTGTCGCCCAGCTTGATGCGCGTGCCGATGGCGGCCCGGCCGTTGCGGGCCGAAAGCCGGGCGGAGAAAACATTGGGCTGTGGGTTCTTCTCGTTGAAGACGTGGATCGCCTTCACATGATCGGCCACGGTCATCGGGCTCTCGACCGAGACGACGAGCGGCACGGTGTTGCCGTTCTCGATCAGCGGCGGCAGGTCGAGCGTGACGCGGCTCTCGGTGACGGCCGAATCGCCCACCACCTTCCTGATCGCCTCGGCCATGGCCTCAGGCGTCGCCGAGGCGCTACCCAACGGCACGACGACAATGGCTGCGGTGCCAACAAGGAAGCGACGCCTGTCCATCTAGTGGTCCATTCAGTCCTTCAGGGTTGCGAGATAGGCCACGACATCCTCGACCTGGGCGGCCGACAGGATGGTCTTGCCGTCGAAATTCCGGGCAACCCGCTGCAGGCCGGTCGTCCGATAGTAGGGTGGCATGATCGTGTCGGCATTGAGACGCGCGCCGTCGGCGATGCGCAACCGCAATTGTCCCTCGGACCAGCGCGACCCCGCGCCGGCCAGGCTGGGGGCAAGGTCGCCCTGGAAACGCTCCTCGGCGATCGGACCGGCGTGGCAGAGGAGACAAAGCCCGACGCTACGGTTGGCCACGATCGCCCGGCCCCGCGCGGCGTCGCCAGGCTGGCCGGTGAGCGAGGCCGGGATGGCATCACCCACGACTTGTTGCGCAGCAGCGGCAGGCACGAAGAAGGCCAGAGCCATGGCAAGCAGGATCCGCACGGCGTCAGCCAAAGGTCTCGGCGGTGATGGTGCGGAACCAGCTCGCGGCATAGAGCGCTTCCTGGCCGCGCAGGCCGCCCACGGAATCGAGCGCACTGACGCCGCCGGCACCCGGCACGTCGGTGAGCTGGCCCTTGTCAGGCCGATAGACGCCGGCGACCGAGATGCCGTAGTCGGCGGCCAGCAGGCTGTAGCAGGTGTTGATCAGGATCGGGTCCTGCGGCTTAGCGCCGGCCAGCAGCGCGACGATGGCGGCGGCGCAGACCTTGGCCTGGGCGTTGGCGGCGAAGGCCGACTTGGGCATACCGCCCATGATCGCCGCATCGCCCAGCACATGGATGCCGGGCCGCAGAGTCGATTCGAAAGCCACCGGCTCGACCGGACACCAGCCGGTGCGGTCGGCGACGCCGGCCTGGCCCGCGATGGCGCCGGCCCGCTGTGGCGGGATGACGTTGCCAACGGCGGCTTTATGGCTGCCGAACTCCGTCGTGAAGGTGAGCGTCGCGGGATCGACCGAAGTCACCTTGCCGCCCTTGGATAAGGGCACCCATTCGATCCGGCCGGGATAGAGCTCGGCCCAGCCGTTCTGGAACAGGCGTTGCTTGGAGAAGGCATCCTTGGCGTCGAGCAGCAGCAGCTTGGACTTCGGCTTCCAGATTGCCAGCCAGTAGGCGATCAGGCTGGCGCGCTCGTAGGGGCCGGGCGGGCAGCGGTAGGGATTGGGCGGCACCGACATCACGACCAGGCCGCCGTCGTCCATCGCCTGGAGCTGGTTGCGCAGCAACGTGGTCTGGGCCCCTGCCTTCCAGGCATGCGGCATCTTCTGGGCGGCGGCCTCGTCGTAGCCGGGCAAGGCGGCCCAGTTGAAGTCGATGCCGGGCGACATCACCAGCCGGTCGTAGGCGAGCTTGTTGCCGTCGGCGAGCGTCACCGTCCTGGCGTCGGCGTCGACCGCGGTGGCGCTGGTCTCGGCCACGATGACGCCAGCCCGCTTGACGCCGTCGTAGCGGAACTCCTGCTGCGAGATCTCGCGCAGGTTGGCGAGCACGGAGTTGCTGAACGGACAGGCGGTATAGACCGGACTGGGTTCGACCAGAGTGACCGTGAGCCTGGGTTCCAGCGCCTTCAACGTGCGCGCCGCCGTGGCGCCGGCAAAGCCACCGCCGATCACTACCACCTTGCCGGCACCGGCTCCCTGCGCCGAGGCCACAGAAGGTGCCAGGCTTGCCGCGGCAGCAAGCTTCAGGAAGGTGCGCCGTGTCGACATGCGCTACTCCGCCCCTCTCACTCGGGTTGGGCCGCAAACCACGCCGCAATGGCGTCGGTCTGCTGGTCGTCGAAACCCTTGGCGATGCGGCCCATCACGCTGGAAGGCCAGGCGCCGCTTTTGTACTCACGCATGAAGGTGACGATATCGGCGGCCTTGCGGCCGGCGATGCGCGGGATCACCGAGTCGGCAATCCTCGTCGTGGCGTGGCAGCCGGTGCAGGAACTCGCACCAGGTGGGGCATCGGCCGCCTGCGTCGGGCCGGCCAGCAGCAACGCTGAGGCCAGCACCGGCAGCAGAACCCGGCCCATTTACGCGCCTTTCTTCAGTTCGTGATGCATCAGCGGCAGGTTGCGCACGCGCTTGCCCGTGGCGCGGGCAATCGCATTCAGCACCGAGGGCGCGGCCACGGCGATGGTCGGTTCGCCGACGCCGCCCCAGAAGTCGCCGGTCGGGACCAGCACGGTCTCGACCTGCGGCATCTCGTCGATGCGCATCATGTTGTAGCTGTCGAAATTGGTCTGCTCGACGGCGCCGTCCTTGACGGTGATCTCGCCGTAGAGCGCGGCGGACAGGCCGTAGGCGAATGAGCCCGCGACCTGGCGCTCGATCTGCGCCGGGTTGACCACGTGGCCGCAATTGGTGGCCGCGGTGATCTTGTGAATCTTCAGCTGGCCGTCGGCATTCACCGAAACTTCGGCCACGCCCGCGACATAGCTGCCGTAACCCATGACCTGGGCCAGGCCATGGAAATGGCCGGCAGGCAGTGGCTTGCCGTAGCCCGCCTTGTCGGCCGCCGCCTTCAGCACCGCCGCCCACTTGGGCTTCAGCAGCTTCATGCGGAAAGCCAGCGGATCCTGGCCCGCCGCGTCGGCCAGCTCGTCCATGAAGCTTTCCATGTAGACGGCGTTCTGGTTGGT